>JALZEC010000269.1 GCA_030862235.1 Actinomycetota bacterium
CCGTCCAGCGTGAAGGAGACGTCGCCGACGGTCTCACCTATGCCGCACTCGTCCTCATCCTCGTCTCGCTGATCTGGCTCGTGGTGCGTTACGTCAAATGGGCGACCACCCACTTCGTGGTGACGACGGACCGGCTGATCCACCGGAGCGGCGTGTTCACCAAGCAGGGCAAGGAGATTCCCCTCGAGCGCCTCAACGACGTCAGCTTCCGCAAGACGCTGCTCGAACGGATGCTGGGCGCGGGCGACCTCCTCATCGAGTCCGCGGGCGAGCAGGGGCAGCAGGAGTTCCACAACTTCACGCACCCGGAGCGGGTGCAGAACGAGATCCACCGCCAGGTCGAGCTGGCTCAGGCCCGCGACGCCGACCGCCTGGCCGGCCGCCGTGAGCTCACCCCTCTCGAGCAGCTCGAGAAGCTCGACGAGCTGCGCCATCGGGGCGTGATCTCCCAGGCCGAGTTCGAGGCCAAGAAGGCCCAGCTCCT
This sequence comes from Actinomycetota bacterium, assembly GCA_030862235.1. GTDB lineage: Bacteria > Actinomycetota > Acidimicrobiia > Acidimicrobiales > AC-14 > JALZEC01. Next base: position 485 of record JALZEC010000269.1, read on the forward strand.
CGATCGGCTGTAGCGAGGCCGACCGAACGGGGGCCACGAGATGGGCTCCTGACCCCAGTTCCTGACCCCAGAACGGAGGGGCCGCCCTACCGGTAGACCTTGCGGCGGAATACCCCATCGGCCGAGGTGACCCGGTCGAGGAACAGCCGGCCGTTCAAGTGGTCGATCTCGTGGAGGACGGCCCGCGCCTCGAACGCGTCGACCTCGACGACACGCGTCTCGCCCTCGGGGGTGAGCCCCCGCACAACGACCACGCCGGCCCGGCTCACGTCGCCCGTGAGGTCTGGGACGCTCAGGCAGCCTTCCCTGGCCACGCCTGGTGCCGAGGCGGTGACGACCTCGGGGTCGAACAACACGAGCTGGCCGTGACAGGAACGGGCCTTCTTGTGGCCGGTGACATCGATGACGAAGGCCCGCTTGAGCACGCCGATCTGCGGGGCGGCAAGGCCCACGCAGGCGGGGCGGGACCGCATGGTGTCGACGAGGTCGGCGGCGAGGGCGCGCGCCGCGGCGTCCACGTGGCCCACCGGAAGGGAGACCTGCTTGAGGCGCGGGTCGGGAAGGAGGAGAACCGGCCTGACCGCCACGGCTGCTACAGGATGTCGGCGTCGGCCCGGTGCATGCTGGTGTCCACGTGCAGCTCGGCAGCGAGGGCCTTGAGCTCGTCGGCGAGGGCGTCGGGGTCGACGCCAGGTGGGACGGTGACCTCGAGCAGCATGGCGTACACCGGCTGCGAGGGGTCGCCGATCACCCGGGTGGTGAGGTCAACGATGTTGACCCCGGCGTCGGCCAGCCTCGAGGCGACGCCATGGACGATGCCTGGACGGTCAGCGCCGTAGACCGACACCATCCACGCCTCGCCCTCGGGCGAGGCGACCACGGCCTCGTCGATGGGGCGGACCGTGACGATCAGGTCGAGCGCCGCCGCCGGACGCCCCAGCGCGGCCTCCAGGTCGGCGGGCGTGAGGCCGGGGGGCGTGTCGACCACCAACATCATGGCGAAGTGGCCGCGGAGGATCGTCATCGACGAGTCCTCCAGGTTGCACCCCTGCTCGACCAGCACGCCGGTGACGGCGGCCACGATCCCTGGGCGATCGGCGCCCACGGCCGTGATGGCGACGTGAGGCATGCAGGCGGTCAGGCGAAGAGCGGGAGCTGGCAGAGCCGCCCGACCGCATCGTCCCAGGAACGGAGGCGCTTGGCGCGGGTGAGCGGGTAGTCGCGGTTGTACGGGCGGTCGAGCAGCCAGGACTGGCACACGGCGGCCAGGCTCTCCGCCTCGTGCGGGTTGTCCTCGACCGTGACCGCTGCGCCCAGCCTGGCCGCCACGTCGGCCTTGGTGCCCACCTCGGTGTGGTGCACGGCATCAAGGTGAAGGCCGTGGCGGGCGAGCCAGGAGCGGGTGACCTCGGCCAGGTGATGGGGACGGGCGGTGATGCCCACGAGGCGCCACCCCGCCGCCCGCAGGCGGGTCATGCCCCACGCCGCGCCTTCGGCGACCGGTGCCCCCGCGTACAGCGACGGATCGACGAAGAGCTCCTCGAGGAAAGACTGGAAGGGGGCCTCGGGCACGCCGAGCCGAAGAAGCCGCAGGTCGTAGGTGCGCCAGGTGTCGGGATGGCTGGCGACGCCGAAACGGTCGGCGATACGGGTGGCCACCCCCGGGCCGAGGTCGCACACCACACCGTCGAGGTCGAGGCCGATCAGCATCGAGAGGAGGATACCGGCGACCTGTGACAGGAAGGCCTGGCCGAGCCCGAGACCGTCCTCCGGCCCTTGACGCCCGCCACTGTCAGGAGCATGATGCACCGGTCGGAAGCGGCACGGCTTCCGGGTCCGACGGAGCGAGCGACCTCAGCGTCGATCCCCAGGAGACTGCGGAACCGGGCCATCCGGCAGGCCGGAGCCTTCGGGCAAAGGCCACAGGATCGGGCCCCGAGGAGTACGGAGAGCTTCGGCTCGAAGGCTACTTGGGGCCGATCCGCGTTCAGCGTCGTGCCCGCCGCGACCATCCACCTTTCTGTCGCACCCTGTCGGTACGGTCGACCGGCGATGGAACCCGAACCGCCTGTCCCGTTGGCCGCCCTGCTGGCGGGGCTGAACGAGGCGCAGAGAGAAGCGGTCACAACTGAGGCAGCCCCGCTCTGCATCCTGGCCGGCGCCGGTTCGGGCAAGACACGCGTGCTCACCCGCCGCATCGCCTACCAGGTGGCAACCGGGCGGGTCGACCCCCGCCACGTCCTCGCCGTCACGTTCACCCGCCGGGCGGCGGGCGAGCTGTCGTCCCGGCTGGAGGCCCTCGGCGTGCGAGAACACGTCGCCGCGGGCACATTCCATTCCCTCGCCTATGCCCAACTCCGCCGCCACTGGGCCGACCGTGGGCTGAGAGCTCCGGCCCTGCTCCAGAGCAAGCTCCGCCTGCTGACTCCGTTGATGCCCCCACGGCGACACACCGCCACCGGCGAGCCATGGGCTTCGGTCCCCCAGCCTTCCGACGTCGCCGTCGAGATCGAATGGGCCAAGGCCCGCCTGATTGCCCCCGGCCGCTACGAGGCGGAGGCGGAGGCCGCCGGGCGCCGCCCTCCCCTCGCCCTCGCCGCCGTGGCCGCGCTGTTCGAGCGCTATGAGGAGGAGAAGCGCCGCAAGCGCCTGGTCGACTTCGACGACCTGCTGCTGCTTTGCGCCCGAGCTCTCGAGAGCGACCGCGAGTTCGCCGCCGCCCAGCGGTGGCGGTTCCGTCACCTCTTCGTAGACGAGTTCCAGGACGTGAATCGGGCCCAGTTCCGCCTGCTCGAGGCATGGCGGGGCGACCGGGCCGACGTCTGCGTCGTCGGCGACCCCAACCAAGCGATCTACGCGTGGAACGGGGCCGACTCCTCCTACCTCACCGGGTTCACCGGCCGCTTTCCCGGCGCCGGCGTAGTCCGCCTCGACGAGAACTATCGGTCCTCACCCCAGGTGCTCGCCGTTGCCAACGCCGTCATCGGCGGGCGCCATCGGCTGCGGGCGCACGAGCCAGACGGGCCGCTTCCCACCGTCACCTCCTTTCCGACCGACCGGGAGGAGGCGGTGGGAGTGGCCCGGGCCGTGCGACGCCGGTACGGGTCGGGCAAGCCCTGGTCGGATGTGGCCATCCTCACCCGCACCAACGCCCAGCTGGTGCTCTTCGAGGAGGCCATGCGGGCGGCCGGCATTCCCTATCGCCTTCGGGGGTCCAGTCGGTTCCTCAGCCATCCCGACGTTCGGGCCGCTCTCGACGAGCTGCGCCGCCTACCGCCGGTCACCCCGCTCGCCAACACCGTGCCCGACCTGCTGGCCGCGGCCCGAGACGCGGCCGCGGTGACGGCCGGCGCCGACGAGCGGGCCCAGCACCTCGAGAGCCTGGCCCGCCTCGCTCGCGAGCACGTCGCCGCCGAGCCCGATGCCACCGTGGCCGGGTTTCACGCCTGGCTGGTGGCCACGCTGCGGGGCGACGACCCCGACACCGGAGGCGACGCCGTCGACCTCGCCACGCTGCACGCGGCCAAGGGTCTCGAGTGGCCGGTCGTATTCCTCTGCGGCCTGGAGCAGGGCCTGCTGCCGATCGGTCACGCCGAGTCGGCCGAAGCCAAGGCCGAGGAACGCCGGCTCCTCTACGTGGCCTGCACCCGGGCCCGGCGCGAGCTGCACTGCTCCTGGGCCGAGCGCCGCACCTTCGGCGACAGAGACCAGGCGCGCTCGCCGTCCCCCTACCTCGAGACGATTGAAGCGGCCATCCTGGCCCTGCAAGAGGGGCGCCCGGTGGCCGACTGGCGCGAGCACCTCGCCGCCGGCCGAGCCAAGGTGAAGGCGGCGGCCGGGCAGCCCGGTCCTCCTCGCGCCGGTAGCAACGCCGATCCCCGCGTGCTCGAAGCGCTGAAGTCGTGGCGGGCGGCGACGGCAAAGGAAACCGGAGTGCCGGCCTACGTCGTCTTCCACGACACCACCCTCGCCGCCGTGGCCGAAGCCAAGCCGCGCGACCGGTCCGCCCTGCTCGCGCTCCCGGGGATGGGGCAGGTCAAGGTCGACCGCTACGGAGACGCCCTGCTGTCGCTCCTGGCCGCCGAAGGTTGACGCCGGGGGCTCAGCGGCGCGACAACAGGTTCATGAGCTACCTCTGGCCCAACGACGACGGCTGGCCCTACCCTGACGGCGGCGCCGATATGGCGGACCCCGACGCCGGCGTCGACGACGACGCACTCCTGCTCAAGGCCGCTCCCCCGCACCTGTTCGACAAGCTCGATCCGCTCGAGCG
>JALZEC010000279.1 GCA_030862235.1 Actinomycetota bacterium
ATCTCCGGGTTCATGAGACCTAACTCACGCATCCTCTACATCCGGGACATCCGCGAGCGGGTGCGGACGATCGCGCCCTTCCTCCGCTACGACCACGACCCGTACCCCGTCGTGTTGAACGGCCGGATCACCTGGCTCATCGATGCCTACACCACCTCAGATCGCTACCCCTACGCCCAGCGGGCGGACACCAACCGGGTCAGCGGCGACAGCGACCTGCATCACCAGTTCAACTACGTGCGCAACTCGGTGAAGGTGGCGATCGATGCCTACGACGGGACCGTGACCTACTACCTGATCGACCCCGAGGACCCGATCGCTGCCGCCTACGCCAAGGCTTTTCCCAACCTGTTCTCCCGGGCCGATGATGTGCCCGACGCGCTCCGGGCTCACTTCCGCTATCCGGAGGACCTCTTCCGGGTGCAGACCAACATGTGGGGCCGGTACCACATCGGCGACGCCAATGAGTTTTACTCCCAGTCCGACCGGTGGAACATCGCTCAGGATCCTGGTTCGGGCCGAGGAGTAGCCGCCGGGGCACCGCCCGATCCCGCCACCGGCCCGCCCGCCGGTCCCCGAGAAGGACGTATGGATCCGTACTACCTACTGATGCGGCTGCCGGGGGAGCCCAGAGCTGAGTTCCTCATCCTCCAGCCGTTCGTCCCATTCTCGGCCGACGACAGCCGCCGGGAGCTGTCCGCCTTCATGGTCGCCAAGGGCGATCCGTCCGAGTACGGCAGGCTCGAGGTCTTCGTGATGCCACGGGACCGCCAGGTAGACGGGCCGGCCATCGTGAACGCCCGCATCAACCAGGATCCCGAGATCTCCCAGCTGATCACGCTCCTGAGCCGGGCCGGCTCCGAGGTCATTCTCGGCAACCTCGTGATCATCCCCGTGGAGCAGTCGCTGATCTACGTTCGTCCGCTGTACGTGCAGGCCACCGGTGCCAACGCCGTCCCCGAGCTGAAGAAGGTGATCGTGGCCTTCGGGGACCGCATCGCCATCCGGGACACGCTCCAGGACGCCCTCATCGCCGTGTTCGGGGACGCTCCCGAAACGAGGGAGGAAGGACCGCTCACCTCGCCGCTGCCCGGGGCACCCGGGACGTCGGCACTGCCCGAGGAGGTGCAACGGTTGCTCGACGATGCAGGACGAGCGTTTGCCGAGGCCGACGCCGCCCTTCGGAGCGGTGACCCGGTCGCTTATGCCTCCAAGATCCAGGAGGGCCGCCAGGCGTTCGATCGGGCGAGAGAGGCAGCCGGACGCGCGACGCCCACCCCGACCACCGCTCCTCCCCCCGCCTGACCGGGGTCTTCGTCCCTCCGCCAGCGAGTTGAGGTTCCCAGTCAGACGCTGCGCACGTGGGAGAGGCGGTCCTCGCTGGCACGGACAGCAGGTCAGGTGCCGGCGATCTTCCTGCCGGCTTTCTTCACCTTCTTCGACTCCCGCTTCTCTTTGAGAGACTTGCCGGGTTTCTTGGCGTTCGGTTTCTGTGGAGATTTGTCGGGCATCGGCCCTCCCTCCGATCACTGCACCGTACCCGCGGAAGGATCCCCGGCGCCGGGGCCGGGTGAATCGCCGTAGGTTCGGGGCATGAGCACGCCGCAACCCGACCACAGCCCCCAGGCTCTGGAAACGCACGAGTGCCCCGAGCGGCCGTCCTCGCTGGAACCCTCCGAGCTGGGATTCGTCCGTAGACCGATGGTCAGTTGGCTCAATCCACGGCAGCTTGTCGACACCGCCTTCCAGGCCCTGTTGTCGGTCATCTTCGGCGCCTACGCCGACAAACGCCAGCTGCAAGAGTTGGCAGTGAGCGAGGCTTATGACCAATCAGATGCGGATGAGCTATGGCTCGACTACGTGGCCGACCTGGGCGACGGATGGGAGCCCACCTACACCGTGGCATCGCTCCTTGCCCGCGAAAAGATCGAGCTTCGCTCGGAGGACGAGACTCATGTGACCCAACGGGGACGGGTTCTCGTCATGGGCGGTGACCAGGTGTATCCCGTGCCCAACCAGTCCGAGTACAAAAACCGCATGCTTGGTCCCTACCGGGCAGCCTTGCCGTGCGCCCACGGAGAGCATCCTCTGCTCTTCGCTGTTCCCGGCACTCATGACTGGTACGACGGATTGGTCGCCTTTGACAGCGTCTTCTGTCACGAGAACTGGATCGGAGGATGGAGGACGCGCCAGAGCCGAAGCTACTTTGCACTGAAGCTCCCACATCGCTGGTGGCTCTGGGGCGTCGATATCCAGTTCGGCGCCTCCGTCGACAAGGCCCAGCTGCGTTACTTCTCGCAAGAGGCCGCCCCCCAACTCGAGCCCGGGGATCGCATCGTCCTGTGCACGGCCAATGCGGAGGCCACCACCCAAAGCGATCCCGAGCACTCCAATCGGAACCTCGACTACTTCGAACGTCAGATCGTCCAACCGACGGGTGCCGAGATCGTCCTGCACCTGACAAGTGGACTGCACCACTACTGCCGCTATCAGGAGCCCAACGGCTCACGCCAGCTCATCACCGCGGGTGGCGGCGGAGCCTTCCTGCATCCCACTCATCAGCTTCCCGAGAGCCTGGAACTTGGAGAGGACGAGCGAAGGCGCAGTTATCAGCGAATGGAGACCTATCCCTCGAGGGCCGAATCAAAGCGTCTGCGCAAGCGGTTGTGGCTGCTCCCGTTCCGCAATCCTGCCTTCGCCGCGCTCCTCGGCGTCATCAACGTGCAATTGGCGTTCATGCTGAACCTGCATTTGGAAGACGCGCACGTGGGGATAGGTGTCGTTGAGCTCGGCCGGGCGCTGTGGAAGAGCCCGACTGCCTTCGTGCTCATGTTGCTGATGGTGATCCTGTTCGGTGCGATGGTCAAGTTCGCTCACGACGCGGGGGGACTGAGTCGATTGCTGCTTGGCCTGGTTCACTCCATCCTCCAGCTCGCATCGGTGACGGGAGTCATGATCGTTTCGTCACGTCTCTCATCATCGTTTGGCCTGGAAGGAGCCCCGTCCTTGATCGTCTTCTTGGGCCTCGTGGCCGTGATTGGTGGTTTCGTGGGGGCCCTCGGCTTCGCAGGGTACTTGTGGGCGACCAATTGCCTCGGCTTCCATGCCAACGAGGCCTATGCCCCGCTTCGGGTGATGGACTTCAAGAGCTTCTTGCGCCTGCACTTCGACGCAGATGGGAACCTGACGGTGTTCCCCATCGGCATCGACCGTGTGTGCCGCCGTTGGGGGCTGTCGCGGAAGTCAGCCCCCGAGGACCCCTGGCTGGAACCCGAAGACGAAGACGTGAAGCCCCATCTCATCGAGGAGCCGGTCCACATCGGCCACCGACCGCGGTAGCCCTGCCGAAGTCTGCCTCCGCCCGGTTCAATCCGCGAGTTCGCTGCCACTCGTTCCTTCGCGCAGCACACGTGCCGAACTCGGGCGCTGGGACGATCCTCGCTCGACGGTTCGTCTGCTACCAGCCCAATGACCGCGGAGTATTGACCTTCGTCGGCGCTACCTTGAGTATGAGTCGGCCCTGAGGGCCGATCGGATTCTGGTAATCCGTGCCGAGGTACTTACGGGAGAGCTCGTCGATG
>JALZEC010000281.1 GCA_030862235.1 Actinomycetota bacterium
ACGTAGAACACTTCCTTGCCCTGGCCCGTCCACCGGGCGATGGCGCTGGCCATCCCGTACTCGAGGTCGTCCGGGTGGGCCGCCACGGCGACCGCCCGTTGCCAGTCTTCAGGAACCGCGTCCATAGGACCCAGACGCTATGGGATCAGCGGTCGCGGCTCCGGGCTTTCAGCATGGTGACGAGGGGGGCGGCAACGAAGCTGGCCGCGGTCACCGGCACCATGAACAGGGCGGTCGTGCGCATCCCCTCGGACTCGGACATCAAGCTGAAGGCGAATAGGGCAATCGCTGTCACGGCCAGCACCACCGGGATCATGATCAACATGTCCGAGGGACGGGCTCGCCGCGGCACGACCAGGTCGTCGTAGAGGTGGCGCAGATCCTCGTAGCCGCCGCCGTCGTCGTGGTCGACACCGCTGGGGCCAGGTGCCGAGCGAATCCGGGGCGCGGTGCCGATGGCTTGGTCGTACGCCCGGCGCTTCTCCGGGTTGCCGAGGACCGCCCAGGCAGCGTTGATCTCAGCCATCGTGCGGCGGCTGGAGTGATCGGCCTGGATCCCTGGATTGGCGTCCGGGTGGTGGCGGCGGGCCAGGCGGTGGTAGGCGCGTCGGATCTCGTCCTGGGTCGCATGGGGGGACACGCCGAGCAGGTCGTAGTGGGTGCGCATCAGTAGGACGTGGTGGCCCGAACGGTGGCGAACACGTCGTCAAGCTGAGCGAACACCTCGCGGTGGTCGGCCAACAGCCTCGGCTGGCCACCCAGGCGGAGCTGGCCGGTGGCGAAGGCTTCGGACGGGGCCAGCTCACCGCGGCTGATGGCCGCAGCGGTGGCGTACGGCTGCTCCACCGTCACATCGCAAGGTCCTGGGCCGGACAGCACCTCGATGGCGCCGTCTCGGAAGCGCACTCGGTACTCCACGTCGCCCTGCGGTCCGCCGGTGACGCGGTGGGCCACGGTCAGGACGACGCCCCCCGCCGCCCGGCGCAGCCCGTCGCTGGCCGCCGCCGCCTCGGCGAGCTCGCCCAGCCATGCGGGCGACAGGAACGCGCTCACGCCACCATCATGGGCCGATCTCCGCCGCCTCGCTACCGAGCGCCTCCGAGCGCCCCCACATCCCCGGTCTTGAACCGCACTGGGAGGAGTCGTGGTACTTCGACTTCGTCTCCGCCGACGGCCAGGTCGGCGGCTTCGCCCGCATGGGGCTCCGCTCCGGTCGAGCTTGGTGGTGGACGGCGATCGCCGGCATCGGCCGCGACCTGGTCCTCGTCCGGGACCATGACGTGGACCGTCCGCGAGGCGGCGGGCTCGAGATACGGGCTCCCGGGCTCTGGGCCGAGCCGGTGTGCGAGACCCCGCTCGAACACTGGAGCCTGGGGCTGGAGGCGATGGCGGTGAGCCTCGATGACCCCGTGGAGGCCTACGGAAGCGAACGGGGCGAACCCGTTCCGCTCGGGCTCGACCTCGAGTGGGAGGCCAGCGCCGATCCTGCCGCCTGGCCCGGCGGCAGCCGCTACGGCCAGCCGTGCCAGGTCCACGGCGAGGTCCTCGTGGGCCGGGAGCGGCTCGCCATCGTCGGGTCGGGCGTCTACGAGCACCGCTGGGGACCGCGTGACTGGTGGGGGCAGGAAGAGACGTGGGCGGCGGCTCGCTTCGAGGACGGCACCTGGCTCGGCCCCGGTCCGCAGGTTGAGGCGACCGCCGAGCTCGACGGTACGGGGCTGATCGCGGCGGGCCACGTGCTGGCGCGTCCCGCCCTCCTCACCCCTGTGGCCCACACCCCCATCCAGATCCCGGACGGACCGGCCGGCGCGGTGAGCCGGTTGGCCCGGGCGCTCTGCCGGGTCGAAGGGGAGGACGGCAGGACGGGCTGGGGGTGGATCGAGCGGCTTCAGCCGGCTTCGAGCACCTTGGGTGCCTGAGGCGCGGCCAGGACCGCAGGTGAGGCCGTCGTAGGAGGCGGGGTCGGCGGCTTCTTGAACGAAGGTGCGTCCTTGATCGCCTCCCACGCCTCCTCGTTGGCCGCTTGCCAGGACCAGAAGGAGATGCCCTGGGCACCCTGGGTCTTGGCGACCTCGGCGAAGGTCAGCAGCTCCTCCCGCGGCGGGACGCCGGGCCGGCCACCCTCGGGCGCTCCGTCGTAGGCCTGGCCGATGGGGAAGATCGGCTTGCCCAGGGGCACCAGGTCGGTGAAGGCGCCCTCGACGTCCGGTCCGGGATACCGATTCAACCAATAGACCATGGGCGCCACGGCGTCGAACCGCTGCACCACCTCGGCGTACGGGTAGAAGGTCTTCGTCCAGGACGACGGCCGCGGCACCACCGCAATCAGGGGGTACCCGTCGCCGACCCCCGCTCGCAGCCCATCGCCGTAGGCGGTCGCCGCTTCGGCGCTGATCAGCGTTCCCTCCGAGCGGGTTTCGATGTCGGGGGCGAACCCGTCGAGCCGGTGCTTGCTCGGCGTCTCGTAGTTGATGGCGGCGAGGGCGCGGGCCACGTCCTCCTCGGGGTTGGCCAGGACGGGGAAGTCCCACCCGTAGACGCGGATGCCGGCGGCGTGGGCCACGGGGAGGATCTGGTCGAGGAAGGGGCCGGCGTAGAAGCCCTCCCTGGTCGACCCCATCCGTACGTAGACGTGGGTGAGCCCGGTGGACTTGGCCTTGGCCACGATCGCCTTGACGTCACCCGCCTCGGTCTTGGTCACCTGCCAGATCCACATCCCCTTGCCGTAGGGGAGCTGGCGCTCGAGCACCACCGGTTTGGGCTGCTTGGGACCGCCGAAGCCCAGCCCCACGGTGAAATCCAGTCCCGCGATCCGACTCATCGCCACACCCGAGGTCAACAGCGTGAGCACGGTGGCGACGGCCCAGAGACGGGTCGGCTTCTCCGCCACCGGCCGAACCGGCGGACGGGCCGCCGGCCGCTTGGGTGGATCGGCGATCAGAGCCGCGCTCCGACTCCGTTCCTTGTCGACGACTACTAGCACGCTGCCTACTCAGGCTGCGCCCCGTGAATCCCTGCTTCACGGGTCCCCAGCCCCCTCCCTCAGCGTTCTTGTTCGCCCTCGACGGCCGATTCCCTTCTTCCCAGACCACCAAGCGTGGCCCTCTTGACCTCTTCGATGGCCTGTGTGACCTTGATCCCCCGGGGACAGGCGTCCGTGCAGTTGAAGGCGGTCCGGCAGGCCCAGGTCCCACGGCGCTGGTCGAGGATCTCCAGGCGCTCGGCTCCGGCCTCGTCCCGGGAGTCGAAGATGAAGCGGTGGGCGTTGACGATGGCCGCCGGCCCCACGAACCCCGGGTTGCCCCAGAAGATGGGGCAGGCCGTCGTGCAGGCGGCGCACAGGATGCACTTGGTCGTGTCGTCGTAGCGGGCCCGGTCCTCGGGGCTCTGGAGACGCTCCCGGTCCCCCTCCTGGGGTGATGCCTTTAGCCACGGCTGAACGGAGCGGTACTGCTCGAAGAACGGCTCCATGTCCACGACGAGGTCTTTCAGGACGGGAAGCCCGCGCAGGGGCTCGACCGTGATGGTGTGGCCCACGTCCTTGATCAGCAGGACGCAGGCCAGGCGGTTGTGGCCGTTGATGACCATGGCGTCTGACCCGCAGACGCCATGTGCGCAGGACCGCCGGAAGGCGAGCGTGCCGTCGTGGTGCCAGCGGACCTCGTGGAGGGCGTCGAGCACCCGGTCGGTCTCCTCCATCGCGACCGAGTAGGTCTCCCAGTGCGGCCTGCGGTCGCGCTCGGGGTCGAACCGCTTGATCCGGAGCTCGACGGTCACGGGCATGGTCGGGTCAATACTTCCGTTCCATGGGCTCGTACTTCCCACCCACAACCGGCTTGTAGTCCAGGCTCAGCTTCCCGTCTCCTTCCCGGCGCACGAGGGTGTGCCGCATCCACTCCACGTCGTTGCGCTTGGGGAAGTCGTCGCGGAAGTGGGCGCCTCGGCTCTCGGTGCGGGCCAGGGCGCCGACGACCAGGGCCTCGGCCAGGTCCAGCAGGAAGCCCAGCTCCAGCGCCTCCGTCAAGTCGTAGTTGAAGCGGTCACCCTTGTCGTCAACCCCGACCCGCTCGAACCGCTGCCGTAGATCGGTGATGATGCTTCCGACCGCCCGCAAGCTCTTGTCTGTGCGGAAGACGGACGCCTTGTCCGTCATCTCCTCCTGGAGGATCGAGCGCACGTCGGCCGCCTTCTCCTTGCCGCCGCCGTGCTTGAGGCGCTCGATGGCGCTGACGGTGTCCGCCTCCACCGAGTCGTCCAGGTCGACGAAGTCGGCGTCAGGGGCGAAGGCGGCCATGGCCGCGCCGCCCCGGCGCCCGAACACGACAATGTCGAGCAGGGAGTTGGTCCCGAGACGGTTCGCCCCGTGGACCGACACGCAGGCGCATTCGCCGGCGGCGTACAGGCCGGGGATGACGGTGTCCCCGGCATCGGCGATCACCTCACCCCGGACGTTGGTGGGGATGCCGCCCATGGCGTAGTGGGCCGTGGGCTGGATAGGGATGAGCTCGGTCTTCGGCTCCACGCCCAGGTACGTCCGCACGAAGTCGGTGATGTCCGGCAGCTTGGCGTCGATCTGCTCGGGAGGCAGGTGGGTGAGGTCGAGGTGGACGAAGTCCTTGTCCGGACCGCAACCCCTGCCCTCCTTGATCTCGGTCAAGATCGCCCGGCTGACCATGTCTCGGGGGGCGAGGTCCTTCACCGTCGGGGCGTACCGCTCCATGAACCGCTCGCCATCGGCGTTGCGAAGGATGCCGCCCTCGCCCCGAGCCGCTTCGGAGAGCAGAATTCCCAGCTTGTAGATCCCGGTGGGGTGGAACTGGAAGAATTCCATGTCCTCGAGGGGGACACCCCGCCGGAGCAGGAGAGCGGGACCGTCGCCGGTCAGTGTGTGGGCGTTGGACGAGACCTTGTAGATCCGGCCAAACCCCCCGGTGGCGAACAGGGCGGCCTTGGTGGCGAACACGTGCAGGTCGCCGGTGGCCAGCTCGTAGGCCACCACCCCCGCCACCTGGCCGCCCTCGCCGAAGGCGATGTCGAGGACCTGGAACTCGTCGTAGAAGTCCACGCCCCGCGCCAGGCACTGCTGGTACAGGGTCTGGAGGATCATGTGTCCCGTGCGGTCGGCGGCGTAGCAGGCCCGCTTGACCGGTGCCTCGCCGTGGTTGCGGGTGTGACCCCCGAACCGGCGCTGGTCGATGCGTCCCTCGGGCGTGCGGTTGAACGGCAGCCCGAACCGCTCCAACTCGATGACGGCGTCGATCGCCTCCCGGCACATGATGTCGGCCGCCGGCTGGTCCACCAGGTAGTCCCCGCCCTTGACCGTGTCGAAGGCGTGCCACTCCCACGAGTCCTCCTCCACGTTGGCCAGCGCGGCACACATGCCCCCCTGGGCGGCCCCGGTGTGGGACCGCGTGGGGTAGAGCTTGCTGATCACCGCCGTGCTGCACCTTCCGGCGCACTCGATGGCCGCCCGAAGGCCGGCACCTCCCGCGCCGACGATGAGGGCGTCGTAGGTGTGGCGGTGGACGGCGACGCTGGGCACGACCCCGATCCTGGCACGGCCGGCGGGCGTCGATGGCACCACTACGTTCGGGCGCGCCGCCGAACCCGAGCGGCCTGGACCCAGACGCGCAACCGGGCCCGCTTTGGGGCCCGGTTGCGGTTCGGCCCAGGGAGGGGACCCTGGACTGCTTGGACTAGTCGGGTTGGACTAGTCGAGGGTGCACCCGCAGGAGTTGACCTCCCGCACGATGACGCCCTTGCCCGTGTCCATGTGGGTGGTGCAGGGCATGCAGGGGTCGAAGCTGCGCACGGCCCGCAGGACGTCGAGGCCCTTGATCTGGTCCTCGGGCACCGACTCGAGCAGCGGGGTGCC
>JALZEC010000298.1 GCA_030862235.1 Actinomycetota bacterium
GCGACCGCCTCACGGTCGCCGCGTTTCGCGTCAACACCCCGGCAATTCCTCGCTCCCGCCGGAGATGTGGAATCTTGCCCCTCCGCGCGTGGTTCAATGGAGATGTCCCGGGTGTCCGCCCACCCGGGGCGCCCGAGGTGGTTGAGGCGCCAGATGCCTTCCCGCCAGGCCTGGCGCCTCCCACCCACAGGAGGCGCATCCGACCCCTCGGTCTCTGCCCCTCTCCGCTTCCCCGCAGGGAGCCGTGGCTTCGCCCCTGCACCTCCGCCCCGATCAGGTTTGAGAGGTTTGGGGGCTTTTCCCGCCGAAGCAAGCGGCGATCTCGTCGTCCCACGTCACCTCGCTGGCGATGACGTCGGTCCGAAGCCCCTTGATCGAGGGCTGGCGCAGCGTCCCGCCCTCGGTCACCTCGGTGTAGGCGATCTCGACGACGAGCATCGGGCGCACGAAGTGGAGCTTGACGGGCGGCGGGTTCACGAAGGGTGACGCCGGCACCGAGATCTGCCGGAACAGCTTCTGGAGCTGGCGGATCATCTCCTCGTTCAGCCCCGATCCCGCCTGCCCGACGTAGAAGAGCCGCTGGATGGCCTCGTCCGCACTGTCGTAGCACCCGAGGGCCAGGGAGCCGATGCTCTCGTGGCGCCTGCCCTGGCCTGTCGACCAGCCGCCGACCACGAACTCCCGCCGGCGCCCGCACTTGACCTTCCACCAGGCGGGCGAGCGCCGGCCGGCGGCGTAGGGCGCGTCCAGCCTCTTGGCCATGAACCCCTCCAGCCCCGCCTGCCGGCAGGCCTCGAGGAGGTCCTCCGGGCTGGCGTCGAGGACCGGCGCCGTCTGCCACGCCCGGCCCTTGATGGCCAGGCCGTCCAAGATCCGCCGGCGCTCCGCCTGTGGCCGGTCGACGAGCAGCTCGCCGTCGAGCCACAGCACGTCGAAGGCGACGAAGACGACGGGCGTGTCGGCGAGCAGACGCGGCGTGGGCCGCGCGACGTGCATCCGGCGTTGCAGCCGCTGGAAGCTGGTCTGTCCCTTGTCGTTGAAGGCCACAACCTCGCCGTCGAGCACCGCCGACTGCGGTGCGATCGCTTCCGCCAGGCCCTGGAGCTCCGGATAGTGGCCCGTGATCTCGCCTCCCCGGCGGTTCGTGACCACGACGCCGTCGGGGCCGGCGGCGACGATGACCCGCTGGCCGTCAAGCTTGGGCTCGAACTGGTATCCGTCGGGGTTCGGGGGCACCCCGTTGCCGCCCGCCAGCATGGGCAGGAGGCGGGGCGGCGTCGGGTTGCTCATCCACCCCACCTTGCCTCAGGCGCGATCCTTCAGGGCTCCGTGGACTGCCACGTTGCTCCCCAGCTCCGCGAGCGCCCTCCGCAGCCGCTCGTTGTCCAGCGTCAGGACCTGGACGTGCTGGGCGAGAGTGTCGACCGACAGCGCGAGCGCGGCGACCTTCTCGGCGTGCCGGCGACGGACTTCGGCGATGTCCTTGCGGGCCTGGCCCTCCTCGAACACGGACCGCTCCGGCTCCGCCCCTGACACCCCGGCCAGCTGCAGCGTCCGCAGCCCCTCGAGAACGCTCGTCGAGCGGTTGGCAGTCGAACGACTCACGCGCGCCTCGGCGGCCAGGCCGGCCACGGTCAACGCCCCGTTGGTCCGCAGCGGGCCGGCCCTCGGCCAGCCGAACCAGGGACTCCTGCACGCCCGCTCCGACGCAGCGCTGACGCCGCTCACGGCTCCCGCAGCGGTCGGACCGCCGCCTCCATCTCGTCGAGCTTCCCCCGCAGCGCCACGCGCTGGTTCTGGCTCAGGGTCTTCCGCCCGAGGTGGACCCGAACCTCCCCGATGGCCGCCTCCCAGTGCGGCACGTGCCCGGCCGTGATCACCGAGTTCCCGCATCGGTCAGGCTGGCAGAACGGCGGCCAGCGGCTCATTGCCGCCCTGGCCGGACGTGCGGAGGCACAGCGCCGCGTCGCGGTCGAAGAAGCAGTCGTTCAGGACGCCGGGGTAGAGCGTCCGAGCGGAGCTCTTGAGCATGTCCCGGACTCGTCCATCGTCCACCACCGCCCCCTCCTCGTCCAGGGCCGCCTTGACATGGGCGAACAGGGCGTTTCGCTTCGCCGCGCCGGCGCCGGTCGAAGCCATCCCGACCAGGTAATCCCAGTCGTCCTCGACGAGATCGTCGAGGGCTGCGAACCGGCGCTGGGCCTCGACCTCCCGGCCGAAGCCCGACGCGCTCTCACCGACGTAGCCCTCGAAGGTCGCCACCGAGACGTACTGATACTGCAGCATGCCCGCCACCGTCCCGAACGGCTGGTTGGCGATGTGCCAGGCGAGCGTCCGGCGGAACTGGGCGGTGGAGAAGTGCCACGTCCGGCCCTCGTGCATCCGGATGGCGAGGGCGCCGGCGCTGCTCTGGGTCGCGTTGATGTGGTCCCGAAAGTCATTCAGCTGTCGCACCACCGCCGGGCCGAGCCGGGCCCCTCGAATAGGGGCGTCGTCGTCCTTCGGGTAGGTCCACGTTCCCGGGGAGGTGAGCAGGTGGTCGCGCCGATGCATGGCTTCGAGCACCTGGACGGCCCGCCCGACCGGGTCGATCACCACCCATGTCGCCTCGCGGCCCTGCGGGCCCTCACCCTTGAATGTCCGGCCCCGCAGTTTGTGTCGCTCGATGACACCGTCCGGGCTGCGGCCACCTCGTGGCATCCCCTTCGCAGCTCCTGCACCTCCGAGTCCCGCATCCCTGACAGGTAGGCGCAGACGACGTAGCAGGCCGCCTGGAGCATCCGCCGCTCACGGACGAGGTCGACCGGCGTGAGCGGCTCGCGCCAAGGCCGACCGGTCGACAGGTCCTCCGACACGGCGCTGTCCAGCCCACCGAGTTCGAAGCCGAGCTCGTCGACCGCTGCCTCCAGCATCCGGCGGGCCGGGGCCGTGTCGAGGGCGTGGCCATAGCTCACCCCGACCATCCGAGCCACCAGCGGGCGGTTCATCGTCAGTCCGCCGCCCGCCAGCGTCCCGGCGGGGGCGTTCCCTTCTCTTGACCGCCTCGGCGTCATGCCACGTTCGGCGCGAAACTCGGGGCATGCAGGTGGAAGTGAGCCTCCTCGGCGGATTCGCCGTCACGCTCGATGGTGAGCGCGTGAACGCGACCGCCTGGAAGAGCCGTCGTGCCACCCAGCTCGTTGCGCTCCTGGCATTGGCTCCGAACCGTCGGCTCACCACCGAGCAGGTCATGGACGCCCTGTGGCCCGATCTCTCACCCGAGGCGGCGCGGGCCAACCTCCACAAGACGGCCACGCTGGTCCGCCAAACGATGGGGTCGAAGGAGGCCGTAGTACTCCGTGGCGACGCGGTGAGCCTCTGGCCCTCGGTCCACGTGCGAATTGACGCTGACGAGCTCGAGACGGCAGCAAGGCGGGCACTGGCATCGGGCGATCCGGACGCGTGTGCGGAAGTTGTTCGCGGGCTTGGCGGCGAACTGCTGCCGGAGGAGCGCTACGAGGAGTGGGCCGTCGCCCCTCGGGAGCGGATTCGAAGGCTGTACCTCGACCTGCTGCGCGC
>JALZEC010000299.1 GCA_030862235.1 Actinomycetota bacterium
GGTCGTGGACGGTGGTGGACAGCACGGTGTGGGGGCCGATCAGGCCCGCTTCGCTGGCCAGGGCGAACTCGAGGTCGCTGAAGCCACCGCCCTTCCCCAGGCGAGCCCCGTCTTCCCCGACGGCCACGCAGCCGGCCACCACCAGGTCGACCGGCTCGAGCTCGTCCACGGAGAGCCGCCTTGCCGACCGGGACGCTCCTTTGATGGATGACGCCTTTCTGGGTGCGTCGGCCAGGTGGTCGGGATCGAGGAGGAAGAAAGGATGCTCGTCGGCCAGCCGGGGGACGGCCATGAACACCGTCTTGCCGTCCTCGAGGGCCCGTTGACGGACCGGCCATTGGGGAGCGTCGGGGTTGGCCTTGACCGTGCGAGCCCTTTGCCACGCGTCCGTCTGCCGCAGCCGCTCGGCCGCGGCCTCGGCACCCACGAAGTTGGGGATGCGTCCCTCCGCGCCCGGGAACCGAGCCACACCGGCCTCCGACAGCTCCGACCACACCTGCTGGCGCAGCGCCGCCTTGGCGGCCAGCACGTCCGACGGCACGGGCGAACTGTACGGTGACGATGTGATCGTTGGCGTCCCGGCCGAGACCAAGGAGGGGGAGCACCGGGTCGCCATCACCCCCGACGGAGTCCGCGAGCTGGTGTCGCACGGCGAGCGGGTCCTGGTCCAGTCGGGGGCAGGGCGCGACTCGTCCATCACCGACGAGGAGTACAAGGGGGCAGGCGCGGAGATCGTCGGCGTGGAGGCAGCCTGGTCGGCCGACATTGTGGTCAAGGTCAAGGAACCGCAGGCGCACGAGTACGGGTACCTGCGACCGGACCTCACCCTGTTCACCTACCTCCACCTTGCCGCCTATCCCGAGGTGGCGGAGGCCCTGCTCGAAGCCAAGACCACCGGTCTGGCCTACGAGACCGTCCAGCTGGCCGACCGCAGCCTGCCGCTCCTCGCCCCTATGAGCGAGGTGGCAGGACGGATGGCTCCTCAGATCGGCGCCCACTTCCTGGAGCGGGAGCAGGGCGGGAGGGGGGTGCTGCTCGGCGGCGCCCCTGGCGTGCGGCCGGCGCGCGTGGTCGTGCTCGGAGCGGGCAACGTCGGGTGGAACGCGGCGTGGATCGCCCAGGGCATGGAGGCCGAGATCATGCTCCTCGACCGCAACCTCGACCGGCTCCGGTGGGTCGACCAGATCCACAAGGGCCGCATCATGACCCTGGCGTCCAATCGGGGTGCCGTGGAGCGGGCGGTGATCGAGGCCGACCTTGTCATCGGGGCCGTGCTGGTGCCCGGTGGCCGGGCGCCGACCATCGTCACCGAAGACATGGTGCGGGCCATGAAGCGGGGCGCCGTCATCGTCGACATCGCCGTTGACCAGGGCGGATGCATCGCGACCACCCATGAGACGACCCACGCCGACCCGGTGTACGAGGTGCACGACGTGCTCCATTACGCGGTGGGGAACGTCCCCGGCGCCGTCCCCCACACGTCTACCTACGCGCTCACCAACGCCACCCTGGCCTACCTCGTCGAGCTCGCCTCTCGAGGCGTCCGGGAAGCGGTCGAGCGCGATCCCGCCCTGCTCAAGGGCATCAACACGGTGGCGGGCCAGGTCACCAACCCGGCGGTGGCCGAGGCCCTGGGCCGACCGGCGGTCGACCCGCTGGCCTGCCTGCAGGGATGACGGTGGGGGCGCAGCCGCTCCCTCCAGAGGTCGAAGAGCTGCTGTCCTGGCTGGCCGTCGAGCGGGGACGGTCCCCCAATACGCTTGCCGCCTATCGCCGCGACCTCGCGGCCTACAGCGAGTTCCTCGCCGCTCGCCAGATCCCCCTCGACGCGGTCACCGACCGGGTGGTCGAGGACTACCTCGCCTTTCTCCGCGCCCTGGGGCGGGCGCCGTCGTCGGTGGCCCGGGCGCTCGTCTCCGTCCGCTCCCTGCACCGCTTCCTGGAGGACGAGGGCCTGACGACGGCCAATCCGGCGCAGGACGTGGAGCGCCCCCGGGTGCCGGCCGGCCTGCCCAAAGCGCTCTCCGAGGAGGAGGTGAGCAGCTTGCTGGCCGCCGTCACCGGCCACGACCAGTTCGCTCGGCGGGACCGGGCCATCCTCGAGGTGCTCTACGGCTGTGGCCTGCGCGTGTCCGAGCTCGTCGGGCTGTCGCTCGGCGACCTCGACCTCGACGCCCGCCTTCTGCGAGCCTTCGGCAAGGGGTCGAAGGAGCGAGTCGTGCCCGTGGGGCGGCTGGCGACCGAAGCCCTGCGCGCCTGGCTGTCACCCTCGGGGCGGGGGGCGCTGGTGCCCAGCCGGTGGGCCCGCCGGGGTGACGCCGAGGCCGTGTTCCTGAACGCCCGAGGTGGCCGTCTCTCCCGGCAAGGCGCCTGGGGCGTCGTGCGCCAGTACGCCGCCAGGGTGGGGTTGGGCGACAAGCTGACCCCTCACGTGCTGCGCCACTCGTGCGCGACGCACATGCTCGACCACGGGGCCGACATTCGGGTGGTGCAGGAACTGCTGGGCCACGCCTCGATCTCGACGACGCAGGTGTACACCAAGGTGTCGACCGAACGGCTGCGGCGCGTGTACGAATCGGCCCACCCTCGCGCCCACGGGCGCCGGCAAGGGTAGGCTTCGTTCTCGTGAGTGACGTGACGCTGGCCGACCTGCGCGCCTACCTGCAGGAGGAGCGAGACCGGCTGGTCCAACAGCTGGCCGACTTGGGTGACGGCAACCCCGATTCCTCGCTGGCGTTCGACCAGAACTTCGCCGACACGAGCCAGGTCACGGCCGAACGGGCCGAGGTCGAGGCCCTGGTCAACTCCATCAGGGAGTCCCTGGGCGAGGTCGAGCACGCCCTGGCCAAGTTCGACGCCGGCACCTACGGGCAGTGCGAGAGCTGCGGCCAGCCGATCGCTCCAGCCCGGCTCGAGGCCATGCCCGCCGCTCGGGTGTGCATGAACTGCGCCTCGCGCCGGTAGGCCGCGGCCCGCTTCACGGTCAGCCCTCTCCGCCGTCGAAGCCCGTTCAGGCGGCCGATTCCTCCGGCTCCTCGGCGGTGAGTAGGCGCACCAGGCGCTGCTGCACGGCGCAGTAGGCCGGGTCGCGGCCCATGGCCGTCCGATCTCTCGGGCGCTCGAGCTCGACGGGGATCACGTCGAGGATCGACGGCCCGGGGGCGTTGGCCATGACGACGATCCGGTCGGCGAGGAAGATGGCCTCGTCGATCCCGTGCGTGACCATGAGCACGGTCTCCGTCTCCGACTCCTGCTGCCACAGCTCAATCAGCTGCATCTGCAGCCGCGCTCGGGTGAGGGCGTCGAGGGCGCCGAACGGCTCGTCGAGCAGTAGGAGGCGGGGCGACACGGCGAACGCCCGTGCCACCGCGGTCCGCTGCTGCATGCCGCCGGAGACCTGCGCAGGTCGCTTGTGACGGTGTTCCCAGAGACCGACGGCCCGGAGGTAGCGCTCGCTCATCTCGTCGTTGAGGGCCGCCTTGCGGTCGGGACGGGCGGCCCGTACCGCCTCCCGCACATTGGCCAGCAGGTTGAGGCGGGGGAGGAGCGAGTAGTTCTGGAACACCATGGCCCGGTCGGGCCCGGCACCGGTCACCTCCTCGCCATCGAGCAGAACCTGGCCGCGGTCGGCGGGGAGCAGACCCGCGACCACGTTGAGGAGCGTCGACTTCCCGCACCCGGAATGGCCGATGAAGGAGACGAACTCGCCGCTTTCGACGGCCAGGTCGACATCGCGCAGGACGCCTTGGGTCCCCGCCTTCCTCGTGTGGAACGTCTTGCCGAGGCCGCGCAGCTCGAGCGTCACGGGTGCACCATCTCCGATGGCGCCCCAGTGATTGCTTGTTGGCACCGGCCTCCAGGGCCGCTCATGGACGAACCTCCTCGAGACCCACCTTTCGGTGGAGCCGGACGAAGAGGGTGTCCAGGACGAAGCCGACAACCCCGATGGCGATGATGGCGGCGGTCACATTGGGCAGGTTCGACGTGTTGTACGAGTCCCAGACGAAGAAGCCGATCCCGGTGCCCCCCGAGAGCATCTCGACGGCCACGATCACCATCCACGCGATCCCCATCGACAGGCGCAGGCCGGTGACCACCGAGGGCAGGGTGTGGGGGACGAGGACGTGGCGCAGGTAGGCGAAGCGCCCGAACCGGAAGACCTTCGCCACGTTGCGATGGTCGATGGGCACCGACGCTGCGCCTACCGCGGTGTTGATGACCGTCGGCCACAAGGATGTGATGAAGATCACGAACACGGCTGCGCGCGGTGGATCCTGGAAGGCGACCAGGCCGATGGGGAACCAGGCCAGGGGGGACACCGGCCGGAGGACCTGCACGATCGGGTTGGCCGCCTTCCAGGCCCGTTTGCTCCCGCCGAGCAGGCATCCCAGCGGGACGCCCACGAGGGCGGCCAGGCCGAAGCCGAGGAACACTCGCTTGAGCGAGAGCACGAGTTGCAGACCGATGCCTTTGTCGTTGGGTCCTCGGTCGGCAAAGGGTTGCTTGAGCAGTTCGCTGAGGGCCGTCCACGACTCTGCGGGCGTGGGGAGGTCACCCGCCCGGGAAGCGATGAACGCCCAGAAGCCCACCAATACGGCGGCGCCGAGCGCCGCCCACGCCACGCTGCTCGCCGCCCGCCCGGCGTGGCTCGTCCACCTTCCTCCGGTAGGTGCAGCTTCCATCGCCGGGCGGAGCTCGAGCGATTCCGCCCGCTCGACGTCGGGGGGCGGATGGACGATCGTCATGTGCGGGCGGCCTCCTCTTGAGGTCGGGCAGGGTCGAAGGTGGCGCCGTCCAACTTGATGGTGAACGGGGCCATGTCGTCTCGGATGGGAACCGGCACGTGCTCCTTCTCCGCCACCTCTCGGTAGAGGTCGGAGAGGATGAGGGAGTCGGCCAGCTCTCGGTAGGGCGGGTCCTCCTTGAGCAGGCCGAGCCGCCGGTACTGGGAGAGGAACCAGATCCCGTGGCCCCGCTGGGGCAGGCTCACGTTGCCTCCTCGGAAGAACGTCATGTAGTCCTCGGTGTACG
>JALZEC010000301.1 GCA_030862235.1 Actinomycetota bacterium
GTGCAGGACATCCTGGTCGCCGCCGAGCACTGATCGTTCGCGGTGCCGCTCTCGCCACTCGCCACCCCTTTCCGAGCGGGCGCGGCCGGTGTTGTCGGCGCGTCGGCGGCTGCCTCGGTGCGATGAAATCTGCCGCGATCCGCCGTCCTCACTCAGGAACGCGGATCAGGAGGTGCTTGGGATGAGCAAGCTGGACAAGAAGTTCACGGCGACGCTGCAGAAGAGCCCGGCGAAGGGCGGCTGGACCTACGTCGTCATGCCGGGATCGGCCGAGTACTTCGGGACCCGCGGGCTGGTCAAGGTCACGGGGACGGTCGACGGCCATCCGTTCCGCAGCTCGTTCATGGCCTTGGGTGACGGCAGCCACAAGCTGCCGATCAAGGCCGACGTGCGCAAGGCGATCGCCAAGGAGGTCGGGGACACCGTGACCATCCGTCTCGACGAGCGGCTGGAGCGCTGAGGACGGCAGACCAGCGCCCGCCGTCGCGCCGCGCTCTCCCCCGGGCAACGGAGCGCGTTGCGGTCAGGTGGCGTCGACGCCTAGCAGGCGGGAACGGGTGACGGCCCGGGCGCCCCGGACGAGCCCGAAGGCGGCCACGATCCAGGCGACGAGCCCGACGAGCAGGCCGGAGGACCGACCCGCCCCCAGTAGTCCGCCGCTGGCCTGCGCGTAGGACAGGACGATCAACGGCAGCGTGACGAGCCCCGACGCCTGCTGGGCGGCGGCCACGCTCTTGACCCGGGCGGACAGGCGGAGCACGACCGACAGGGTGATGGCCAGGAAAGGCGGCAGGACCCAAAGCATGAGTACCCACCATTGCGCCGTCGGGAAGAACCAGCCCCCCACGTGGGGCCCCACGACGAGGTTGACGGCGAGGGAGTAGATACCGAAGCCGATGAGCGTCGTTCCGTAGCCCGGCACCAGGCTGGCAATGAGCTTGCCCAGGTAGATCTCCCGCTCCGAGGCGGGCGAGTGGGCCAGGAACTCGCCCGTCCCCTTCTCCCGCTCGCCGACGAGGGTGTTGGCGCCGACGGCGGTCGAGATGGTCATGGGGACGATCACGGCCAGGGGAGCGAACAGGTAGACGGCCAAGGCGTAGGACGTGCGGTCGGACGCGCTCACCCCCTGCACCGCCGACTGGGCCTTGTCCGGAAGCAGGTCGAGGGCGGCGGACACCTTCTGCACGGTGGGCACGCTCCCGATGGACGTGATGGCCAGCAGCAGGAAGGTCGGGATGACCACGAAGAACATGGCGGCCAGGATCAGCATGGGTGCCCAGAAGTCGGGGCTCTGGCGCAGCTGGCGCAGGTCGTGGCGGGCGACGGTCCACATCCGGCGGGCGTTCACAGAAGGCTCCTGACCCGCAGATACAGCTCCTCGAGAGAGGGACGGTGAGGGGTGACGGCGGTCACCCGGACGCCGGCGGCGACCAGGGCGGCGACCAGCTCGGGGACCCGGGCCAGGTGGTCCACGCCTACCACGCCCCGGTCGTCCTCGAACTCGAGGGTGGCCACCCCGTCCATGTCGAGCAGGCGCTTGAGGTCATCCGGGTCCTCGGCCTCGAAGAAGACCGTCGGGGTGGGCCAGTAGGTGCGCATCAGGGTCTCGGTCCGGCCGGCGACCACGTCCACGCCGCCCTCCACGATCACGACCTGGTCAGCCAGGCCCTCGGCCTCGAGCAGCAGGTGGGTGGACATGACCACGGTCTTGCCCTCCCCCGTCATCTGGTGGATCAGCTCGAGCACCGCCCGGGAGGACTCCGGGTCGAGACCGGAGGTGGGCTCGTCCAACAGGAGGAGGTCGGGATCGTGCAGGACGGCCCGGGCGAGGGCGAGCCGGGTCTTCATCCCGGTGGAGTAGCCGCCCACGTTCAGGTCGAGGGCGTGCTCGATCCCGAATCGGGCAGCGGCGGCATGGATGGGCGCGGTGGCCGGGTCGAGGCCGAACAGCTCGGCCGCGTAGCGCAGGTTGTCCCGGCCGGAGAGGCGGTCGTAGAGCGCGGGTTTGGCCGCCACCACCCCGCAGCGTCGCCGGACCTCTTCGCCGTCGGGGCCCGTCGGGTCCCGGCCGAAGACCCGGGCCCGTCCACCGTCGGGGGCGAGGGCGCCGGTGATGATCCGGAGGGCGGTCGTCTTCCCCGCGCCGTTCGCGCCGACGAGGACGGAGATCGAGCCGGCGGTGACACGCAGAGTCAGATCGGCGAGCGCCGTCACCTGGCCGAACCGCCGGGACACGTGAGCCAGGTCGACGACGACCTGCTGCTCGGGGTCAGCACCGCCACCGCCAGCTGGGCCGGGGCGCACCTCCGCCAAGGGATTCGCTGCGGAGCCGGCGTTGGAGATGGCGCGAGTCACCCGCTCCGTTATCGGCGCGGTGGGGTGGGGACTTGAGGGCCTACGGGGGGGTGAGGGGCCGATCGGCCGCCGGGGTGGCCTCCGTTTCGGCACGCGGTGAGAGCACGCGCGGGGCGGGTGGCGGCGTGTGCTCGGCGCGGCGTTGACGTCCCTTGCCCTTCCGGGCCCGCGGCGGCCGCTCCTCCACGCTGATTCCCAGGCCGCCCACGACGTCACTGATCAGGTTGAACAAGACGGCGAGCAGGACGTTGAAGAACGTGCCCACGAGGACCAGCACCGCACCGCCGAAGATGGAGGAGCGCAAGATCTGCGCGGCCTTGAACTCGAAGCGCTCCGAGGCGATCAGCTCGCCGATGAAGCTCTCGATGTTCCCTCGCACGCCGGCGGCGGTGGCGACCGACCACAGCACGATCCCGGCGACGAGCACGACGAAATACGCGCTCACGTAGAGCAACACCGAGAACTTGAGCACCGTCCACGGGTCGACTCTGCGGATGATCAGCCGGCTGCGCCGTCCTTGCGGCATCCTTCTCCTTCGGGCGGGCCCCGCTGCCCCGCGGCCCTTGGACGGGGGCAGATTACCGCCGCGTCGCCCGGCGGCGGGCTCGACCCGTCTTGGAGGGCGGAAACGACCGCGTTGCCCTTCAGCACACTTCGAAGTGAATGGGGTCGTCGCCGGGGTACGGCTGGCAGAGACCGACCTGGCTGGCCACACTCAACAGGCGGGGCACGAAGCTGGCGGGAACGTCCACGGCCAGGCCTCGCTCGTGGGCCGAGGACCCCGGCGGCGCCACCGGATAGGGATTCTCCGAACGGCGGGCGTACAACGCCGCCTGCTCCTCGGTCGACCGGAAGCCGGAGGTGATGGGCACGGGCTCACCGAGGAGTTGCTCCGCCTTGGCCAAGGCGGCCCGCATCGCCGGAGCCAGGCCGGAGTGGCTACCCGCCTTTGGCGGTGGAGGCTTGCGGCGAGCCCGCGCGACGGCCTCGGCCGGGCCCTGGCGCACGGTGACCCGGGTGTCCTGCCCCAGGACCTCGTAGCGCAGGAGCACCGCGCCGTTGGCCGTTGCGACTTCCCGGGCGGCCGCCTCGCCTTCTGCCGCGCCCGCCAGCGCGGAGGCGTCGGCAGCGGTACGAGCGGCCGCTCGGGCCACGCCCGCTTCACCCAAACGGCCGAGTAGAAGGGCCGCCCCTCCGGCGGCGACCATGGCCAGCGCCACCAGGGGCGAGATCGAACCTCGTTGCGAGCGCACCAGCGCCTCCCCGCGTCGAGCGACACCGA
>JALZEC010000284.1 GCA_030862235.1 Actinomycetota bacterium
GGTCGGACTTCATGGAGATGTTCGTCGGTGTCGGCGCCGCCCGGGTGCGGGACCTGTTCCAGACCGCCCGCAAGCAGGCGCCCTGCATCATCTTCGTGGACGAGGTCGACTCCATCGGGCGCAAGCGGGGCGCCGGCCTCGGCGGCGGGCACGACGAGCGGGAGCAGACCCTCAACCAGATGCTCTCGGAGATGGACGGGTTCGAGACGACGGAGGGGATCGTGATGATGGCCGCCACCAACCGGCCGGACATCCTCGATCCCGCCCTGTTGCGGCCGGGCCGGTTCGACCGCCAGATCGTGGTGCCCCTACCCGACCTCGAGGAGCGCCTCCCCATCCTCCAGGTGCACTGCAAGGACAAGAAGCTGGGCGACGACGTCGACCTCACGGTGATCGCTCGGGGTACGCCGGGGATGAGCGGCGCCGACCTGGCCAACCTGGTGAACGAGGCCGCCCTGTTCGCCGTGCGGCGCGGCAGCCAGGCCATCCACATGGAGGACTTCGAGTCGGCGCGCGACCGCGTGCTCATGGGCCAGAAGCGGGAGACGATGGCCATCTCCGACGAGGAGAAGGAGATCATCGCCTACCACGAGGGGGGCCACGCCGTGCTCGCCTACGTGCTCGAGCACGCCGATCCCGTCCACAAGGTGACGATCCTGCCGTCGGGAATGGCTCTGGGTGTCACCCAGCAGCTTCCGCTGGAAGAGCGCCACATCTACCAGCGGCCCTATATCGAGGACTCGCTCGTCGTGCGGTTGGGCGGGCGGATCGCCGAGGAGCTCGTGTTCGGGACGATCTCGACCGGCGCCAACAACGACCTCGTCGGGTGCACCGAGCTGGCCCGCAAGATGGTGCGCGAGTGGGGCATGAGCGACGAGATCGGTCCCATGGCGTGGGGCTCGCAGGGGATGGTCTTCTTGGGCGAGGACCTCATGCACTCGCGTGACTACAGCGACGAGACGGCACGCGTGATCGACATCGAGGTGGAGCGCATCCTCCGCCGGCAGGAAGAGCGAGCCCGCCACACACTGCGCGAGCACCGGCGCGGTCTCGACGCCGTGGCCCAGGCCCTGCTCGAGAACGAGACGATCGACGGCGAGGTTGTCGCCAGCCTGGTCGACCAGGCGGCGGGCCGCGTCGTCCGCCGCAAGCAGATCCCGCGGCCGCTGAACGCCGAATTGGTCACCGACGGCCAGGCGGGAACTCCCGCTCCCAACGGGGCACCGGTCGAGGACCGTCGGCCCGACCCCGCCGGCGAAGCCGCCCGCGGTCGCCGGGGGCACTGACCCCCTTCGCGTCTGGTCCCCGCCGGCGGTCGTTTTAGGCGGCCAATCCACCTGTGGCGCCCGAACCCACGGTGGTGCGGTTCGCCTCCGGGACAAGTTGTCCGTCGGGACAGAATCGAGCGATCGATAGACTGATCTCCGGGCTTGCGCCTGTCCGCCACTTCTCCGCCGGCCCCTGCGAGGCACACCCTGAGTTCGTTCACGCCACACAACGCGTCCGCTCTGCCCGGTCCCTCCTGGCTGACCGCTCGCCGGGCCGCGGCGGCTGAGCGGTTCGCCGCCCTCTCGCTGCCCACCGAGTCGGAGGAGATCTGGCGGTACAGCCGCATCTCGCAGCTCGACCTGGCTGAGTTCTCACCGGTCATTCCGACCGACGGCGCGGTTGCTGCGCCGGGCATTCCCGCCGAGCTGGAATCGGTGGTGGCGGCCGTCGGTGGGTATGCGGCGCTGATCGTGGTGAGCAACGGGTCCGTCTCCTTCGCCGAGATCGACCCGTCGTTGGCCGGCCAGGGGCTGTACGTGGGGGACGTGGCCGACCTGCCGGACGGCGACGACGTACTCGGGGCGGCGGCCCCGTCCACCATCGACGCTTTCACCGAGTTGAACACCGCGTTCCTGCCCGGAGCGGCGGTCGTCCACGTGCCCGCCGGGCTCGCCGTCGAGCGTCCCGTGCTCGTCCTGCAGTGGCTGAGCGGCGAGGGGGCGGCGGTCTTCCCCCGCACGATCGTCCAGGCGGGAGCGGACAGCGAGGTGACGGTCGTCGAGCACCAGGCCTCGGCCGACGTCCGCCTGCTGGTCGACCCGGTGGTCGAGATCGACGTGGCCGACGCCGCCCGCGTCCGTTACCTCAATGTGCAGACGCTCGGGCCTCGCATCTGGCAGGTCGGGTACCAGGCGAGCCGGGTCGGCCGCGACGCCACTCTGCAGTCCTCCGTCGTGGCCCTCGGGGGGGACTACGCGCGCGTGCGCACCGATTCGGTCATCGTGGGCCGGGGCGGGAGCAGCTACCTGACGGCGCTGTACTTCGCCGACGGCGAGCGGATGCACGACTTCCGGACCGTGCAGGACCACGCCGCCCCGTCGTCGACCAGCGACCTCCTGTTCAAGGGGGCGGTGCAGGACCACGGCCGCTCCGTCTACTCCGGGCTCATCCGGGTCCGGAAGGAGGCGGTCGGAACCAACGCCTTCCAGACCAACCGCAACCTGGTGTTGTCCGAGGGAGCGAGCGCCGAGTCGGTCCCGAACCTGGAGATCGAGACCAACGACGTGCGGTGCAGCCACGC
This sequence comes from Actinomycetota bacterium, assembly GCA_030862235.1. Lineage (GTDB taxonomy): Bacteria > Actinomycetota > Acidimicrobiia > Acidimicrobiales > AC-14 > JALZEC01. The sequence continues at coordinate 2,570 of JALZEC010000284.1, forward strand.
CTCGGCCGTCGGCCCCATCGACGAGGACCAGCTGTATTACCTGGAGAGCCGGGGCGTTCCGCCAGACGCCGCGGCGCGACTCATCGTGCTCGGCTTCTTCAGCGAGGTGCTCGACCGGCTGCCGACCCCGGCGCTCCTGGGCACCATCCGGCGTGCCGTGGCCGACCGCCTGAGTCAACAGTACGAGGAGGTCGGCGCCTGATGGGCGCTCGTTGGGTGCGGCTCTGCCGCACCGACGAGATCAAGCCTGGAACCGCCCGCCGGTTCGACCACGACGGTCATCGGATCGCACTGGTGCGGATCGGAGACCAGTTCTACGCGCTCGGCGACCGGTGCAGCCACGCCGACTACTCCCTCTCCGAAGGTGACGTGTGGGAGGACGAGCGGGAGATCGAGTGCCCGAAGCACGGGAGCACGTTCTCCCTGGAGACGGGGAAGCCCCAGACGCTGCCCGCCACCAAGCCGGTGCCCGTGTACCGCGTGCGGGTGGACGGCGACGAGCTGTTCCTGGAGCTGACATGAGCGAGCACCGAAGCGAAGCGCCGCCTGCGTGGCTGAACGCCGTGGCGGAGCGCAGCTCCAGACAGCTTCGAATGCCGGCATCGACGGAGGCGGTGTCGGCATGAGCGAGCACCGGAGCGAGCTCGTCGTGGCCGGCGTGCGGGCTGGGGTCGAGGGCGCCGAGATCCTGCGCGGGGTGGACCTGAGCGTGTCCAGCGGTGAGGTGCATGCGGTCATGGGACCGAACGGGTCGGGGAAGTCGACGCTCGCCCACATCATCATGGGCCACCCCGAGTACCAGCTGTACGAGGGGAGCATCGTTCTCGACGGTGTCGAGCTGCAGGGGCTTGCTCCCTGGCAGCGAGCGCACACCGGGCTCTTCCTGGCCATGCAGTACCCCACCGAAGTCCCGGGCGTGCCTCTCGAGGACGCCCTGGCCGAGGCCCTTCGCGCCCGCGGCCAGCGGTCCGACGACATCGCCCGCCGGGTTGCCGCGGAGGCGGAGGCGGTCGGCATGAGTGCCGCCCTCTTGACCCGACCGCTCAACGTCGACCTGTCCGGCGGCGAGAAGAAGCGCAACGAGGTCGTGCAGCTGGGCGTGCTCGCGCCCAGGATCGCCGTCCTCGACGAGATCGACTCGGGGCTGGACGTCGACGCCCTCCGCGCCGTGAGCCGGCGCGTCCAGTCCCTCACGGAGGAGGCGGGCCTGGGAGTCCTGGTGATCACCCACTACAGCCGGCTCCTCCAGGAGCTCGTTCCCGACCGGGTCTCCGTCCTGCGCAAGGGCCGTATCGTGGCCTCCGGCGGGCCGGAGCTGGCCGAGGAGCTCGAGCGAACCGGGTACGCCGGCTATGAGGAGGACGAGGGCGGCTCCGTCGACGGCGACGTTGGCGTGCTCAGCGGCGCCGAGCCGCCATTTCCGACCAGTCCCTGACCCGGTCCGGTTCACGCTCGGAGCAGTCCGAGCAGCGATAGGTGGGCGTCGGCGCCGTTCGACTCAAAAATCCGGGGGGCCGCAGGGGCAGGTCGGACGTATCCTTCCCGACGGTGCCCCTTTTTCGACGGCGGAGTGGGCGAGCGGAGCCCGAGCCGGAGCCGGCCCGGCGCGCCACCCGCGAGG
>JALZEC010000340.1 GCA_030862235.1 Actinomycetota bacterium
CGCCTGGACGGGGGTCGGTCGCGTTCAGGCAGGGAACGAGCGGGTACGAGCCGGCCTTCCCCGCCGCCTGCCGCCCAGCCCTTCGCGTTGGGACGTGCGGAACCGGGGAGTCGCAAGCGGCCCGAACAACCATTCCTGATCGCCGATCCGACAAGGTCACTTCCCGGAGACCGCGCACGTATTCGGCGTTACGCGCTTCCCCTCGGCGAACTGAACAGCGTCCCAGAATGAGGTGCAACCGGTGCCTCGCGAAGAGCCACCATGACGCCGGGCTGGTGCCACACGCTCGGCGGGACGGAGCGGAATCAGCCGTCGGCCGCGGCAGCCAGGGTGACCGGCGGGAGCCGGCGGGAACGGCGCGCCGGGCGGCTGGCCACCACGTCGCGGTAGCGGTCTTGGAAGCTATGCACCAACTCCTGGACGCCCTCGGCGTCGATGGCTGCTTGATCGAGGGCCCGGTGACCGGCGGCGGTGAGCTCGTAGACGCGGGGAATGGGCCCCGTCTTCGGTGCCGACCACTTGGACCGAGCCAGGCCGCTCCCCTCCAAGGCCCGCAGCTCGCGGTAAACGACGCCCGGACCACGCAGCTCGAACCCGAAGGGCTTGAGCCGCTCGACCAGCTGGTACCCGTGCCCCGGTTCTTCGGCGAGGAGCAAGAGGATGGTGGCGGGGAGCAGGAGCCGGCGCTGAGCGAGCCTGTCGATGGGATCGTGAGGCATCTCAGCACCCTTCCACTAAGTGTGTGGTGCCTATAGTAGCGCGCTCTTGAGTCCCGAGCGCGCATGCGGCCGGCGCTCCACCGATGAGTTCCGGCCTCTGCAGACGTCCCCTCTTCGATGAGCGCACAGATCGACCTCGGACCGGCCGCCCGCCGCGTGGCCAAACTCGTCGAGGGGGTGCCGCAGGACGGCCTCGACCGGCCGACGCCCTGCCAGCGCTACCGGGTGGGTGACCTGCTGGACCACATCGCCGGCGCCGCCGTCGCCTTCACGGGGGCGGCCCGCAAGACGCCGCTGGAAGGAGCGCCTTCCGGGGACGCCGCCAACCTTGCGCCTGACTGGCGCTCCCGCCTGCCTCGGGACCTGGCCGTGTTGGCCGAGGCGTGGCGCGAGCCGGAGGCGTGGACGGGCATGACGAGGGCGGGCGGCGTTGACCTGCCCGGGGAGGTGGCCGCCGTCGTCGCCCTCGACGAGCTGGTCATCCACGGCTGGGACCTGGCCAAGGCCACCGGCCAACCTGCGGACTACGACGGACCGGGCCTGGACGCGGTCTACGGCATGGTGCAGCAGTTCCGGTCGTCGGGCACCGAGGGCCTCTTCGGTCCCCCGGTGGAGGTACCCGACGACGCCCCGCTCCTCGACCGCATCCTGGGACTGGCCGGCCGGGATCCCGGCTGGACGCCGCCCGGCTGATTCCGGCGGTGCCCCGGCCTGCGTGGCCTGAACGCCGAACCCGGCCTGCGTGGCCTGAACGCCGAACCCTGGCCGGCGTGGCCTGAACGCGGAACCCTGGCCGGCGTGGCCTGAACGCCGAACCCGGCCTGCGTGGCCTGAACGCCGAACCCGGCCTGCGTGGCCTGAACGCCGAACCCGGTACCGTTCACCGCGGTGACCACGCTCGCCGAGCGACTCGGCTACGCCCCCGACGCCCGCCTCCTCATCGTCAACTGCGACGACCTCGGGTCCTGTCATGCCGCCAATGTGGGCGTGTACCAGGCCCTGCGAGAGGGATCGGCAACGAGCGCGAGCCTCATGGTGCCCTGTCCGTGGGCCAGAGAGGCGGCGTCGCGATACCGGGGGGAGGATGTGGGCGTCCACCTCACGCTCAACGCCGAGCACGACCTGTACCGCTGGGGGCCGCTGACTCACGCGCCGTCCCTCCTCGACGGCGACGGCGGCTTCCCCCGCACGCTGGCGGACATCTGGGATCACGCCGACATTGACGAGGTGCGCAAGGAGTGCCGGGCCCAGCTCGAACGGGCCATCTACTGGGGGTTCGATGTGAGCCACCTGGACTCGCACCTCGGCGCCCTCGAGCTACGCCCGGAGTTCTTCGACGTGTACCTCGAGCTGGCCGTCGAGTTCCAGCTCCCCATCCGTCTGGGCGACGCCTCCACCGAGCGAATTGTGGGCTTCCCGTTCCGGCAGCTCGCCTCGGACGAAGGCGTGCTCTTCCCCGACCACTGCGTCCGGGTGCGCACCGTCGGGAGCCGGCGAGCGATCGAGCGGGCGCTGGTCGACCTGCCGCCGGGCGTCACCGAGGTACACCTCCACCCCGCGGCCGACACCGCTGAGCTGCGGTCCCTCACCCCCGACTGGGCAGCCCGGGTGGACGACCTCGACGTCTTGACCGCACCAGGGGCGCTGGGCGCGCTGGCTCACCGCGGCGGCGTCACCCTGATCGGCTACCGGGAGCTTCGGGACCTCCAGCGAACCGGCGGCTGACCTCGACGCCGGAACGACGGCGGTCAGGCCGGAGTGCCGACGACCGTCGGCGGCTGTTCCGAGGCGATCACGCCTCCCGCCGTCTCGTTGGTGATGGCGAACGCTGATACGTCGGCTGAGGCCCGGAACGCCAGCGGCTCGACCTTCTGGCCCAGGACGCCGACGGAGATCTTGTTCGAGCCGACCACCGCCCACAACTGGTAGGTGCGGTCGGGCGAGAGCTCGGGCAGGTTGGACTCCAGCAGGTAGCCGGTGCCATCCCGGAGCACGACCGCCTCTGCCGACAGCGTGCCGTCGGGCGAGCGCATGTCCACGCGCCTGGCGTCCGGCCGCTCGGCGGCCGCCGCCGCCACGTCGGCCAGGTCGTCGGTGCTGTCGTCCCGGGTGAGAGCAGTGACGCCGAACAGTCCGAACACGGCGACCGAGGCGGCGATCCCAACCGCAGCCACGACTCGGGCGATACCCCAGCGGGGCCGACGGCGCCGGCGTTCCTCGTCGAGGGGCACGACCGATCCCGGCGGAGGCGCCTGCCACCCGCCAACCGGGGAGACCGCCGGTTCGGGACCGCCTGTTGGAGGAGGCGCGGATGGCGGAGTGCCCGGCACCGCTGACGGCGGCATCCGCAGGGGCGGAGGCTTCTCCTCGAGCGTGGTGGCAATGCGATCCCAGAGGCCCTCCGGCGCGGGCAACCATCCGGAGGCGAGCATGCCCACCACCTCGCGATGCTCGGCCACCTCCTGGCGGCATCGGGAGCAGTTTTGCAGGTGGTGCTCTACGACCTCGCGCTCCTCGCCGTCCACGGCGTCGAGGGCGTAGGCACCCAGGAGCTCGACCACCTCCTCGTGCGTCAAATCGCCTCCCACGTCCCCCCCAGTCCAGCTTCGGCGAGCCCGCTGCGCATGCGGCGCAGGCCGGACCGGATACGGCTCTTCACCGTTCCCTCGGGTGCTTCGAGGAGCACCGCCACTTCCCGGTACGTATGACCGCCGAAGTACGCGAGCTCGATGGCTCGCCGCTCCTCGTCCGGCAGGGCGGCGACGACATCCTTGACCACCTCGGCCACCGTGAGGTCGACCACCTCCCGCTCGATGTCGAGGGGGCTCTCCGCCGTCTGGCGCGCCTCGCGCTCCTCTCTGCGGCGCCGAGATGTCTCCGAGCGGAGGAGGTCGACAGCGCGGCCGTGGGTCTGGGCCAGCAGGAACGACCGGAGGCTTCCTCGTGCTGGGTCGAAGCGGTCGGGCTGGTGCCACAGGCGCAGGAACACCTCTTGCAGCACCTCCTCGGCCCGTTCCTTGTCACCGAGCACCCGGCGGGCCAACGCGAAGGCAGCCCCGGCATGCCGCCGGTAGGCCTCGGCCAAGGCGTCCTCGCGCCAGCGGGAGATGGCCATGACAAGGGAGGCGTCGCTGGCGTCCTTCAGCGACCCGGCCATCACCCGAAGTCTACGGAGCCCGCCTCCCGCCCGGATGGGTGACGGACGGCGACGATCGTCGCCCGCTCACCAGCCGGGCGCCGAAGGGTGGGAGCCACCGGAGCGGCCCTCCCCCTGGGCCCCAGGCGGGGGGCCGTTCCCGTGCGAGGGTGCCGCAGCGCACAGCGCGGCGTCGTTTAGCGTCTGGCCGATGCCCAGGGAACTGCCCGACGCCCTCCCCCCCGGCCGCCGGGAGATGCTGGCCACTGGGGTCGCCGGCGCGGCCATTGTCGGGCTGGCCGGGCTCGGTGCCCGGGCGGCGTCGGCCGACCAAGCGTTGGACGTGCAGCTGCTCCAGACGGCGGCCTCCATCGAGAACGTCCTCGTCACGACGTACGAGTCTGTCCTCACCCTCCCCGTCCTCAACACCTCGGGGACGACCCGGTTGCGGGACATCTTCGGCGCGGCCCGCACGCACCACGCCGACCACGCCCGGGCCTTCAACGACGCCGCCGGAAGGCTCGGAGGACGACCTCAGACGGGAGCCAACCCGGCGCTGGCGCAGACGGCCGGCCGCCGCCTCGGCGACCTCAGCCAGATCCTCGACCTGGCCCACGAGCTGGAGACGGCCGCCGCCCAGACGTACCAGAACGACGTGGGACTCCTCGGGGACCTGGACGCCCGCAAGTTGACGGCCAGCATCCTCGCCGTCGAGTCCCAGCACGCGGCGGTGTTGCTGGTGGCCCGGGCGCTTCTCACCGCCAACGTGCCCGACCTCATCAACCTCGAAGCGGGCGCGCTGGCCAGGTTCCCTGCCGAGACAGGCCAGGCCGGTACCCCCGAGCCGTTCACCACCGTGGACCAGGCGAGGCCGGCGGGCGAAGGGGCGGTCCGGTGACCGGCCTGCGTGACCCGAACGCCGAATACAGCCTGCGTGGCCCGAACGCCGAATACAGCCTGCGTGGCCCGAACGCCGAGAGCATTGACCGGCGGCGCTTTCTCCTGGGCGGGGTGGCCGCGGCCGGCGGGGGCCTGCTCGCCGCGTGTGGTGGCGGACCCGAGCCTCGCCCGGAGGACACCCCCGTCGTCACCCGGCCCGACCGGCTCGAAGGCGACCTCGCCGTGGCCGCCCTGCTCGTCTCGCTGGAGAACCTGCTCGTGTCGGTGTACCAGGAGGCCCTCGACAAGCGGGACAAGCTCGGGCCCCCGCCGCCGGTGACGATCTCGCTCCTCGAGCGCCTGCAGGAGCACCACCGCGAGCACGCTGAGGCGTGGAATGGGATCCTGACCGGCGCCGGCAAGCCTGGTATCACCGGCGTGAACCTCACGGTCAAGTCGATGACGTCTGAACCCGGCCTGCTCCGCATCAGGGACGGCGCCGGCCTCCTCTCCCTCGGTCAGGAGCTCGAGACGATCACCGCCGCGACCTACCTGGCCGCCATCGGTGCCATCGACAACAACGCCGCCCTCAAGGTGGCGGCGTCCATCCAGACCGTCGAGAACCAGCACGTGGCGGTGATGGGCTACTTGCAGGGCCGACCGCCGGCACCCGAAGGCTTCGCCCGCACGGATGCCGGGCGACCGCTGACCGACAGCATCGGCTAGCGCCCAAGCCCCTCTGGCACCGCGGAATGGCCGGGAGGCCCTCGGCCCACGCCCTACGCTGTCGCCGTGCTGGCGGCAACGCCGAAGGCTGGGGAGCGAACACGGCGGACGCGCTTGACGTACCGCCCGGCACTCGACGGGTTGCGAGCCCTGGCCGTGGTCGCCGTCTTTGCGTACCACACCCACCTCCCGTGGGCCCGCGCCGGCTTCCTCGGAGTGGACGTCTTCTTCGTCCTGAGCGGTTACCTCATCACCGCCCTGCTGCTTGTCGAGTACGAACGGGAGGGCCGTATCGACCTGATCCGCTTCTGGTGCCGCCGCGCCCGGCGCCTGCTGCCCGCTCTGATCGCAGTGCTGGCGGTCGTGGCGGTGGCGGTCCCGCTGCTGGCCCCCGAACAGGCCCACCGGCTGCGGGCGGACCTGCTGGCTGCCCTCGGGTACGTCAGCAACTGGCGGCTGATCTTCGAGAACCAGTCCTATTTCGCCGCCGCCGGACGGCCGCCGGTGCTCCAGCACCTCTGGAGCCTGGCCGTCGAGGAGCAGTTCTACCTGCTCTGGCCGGTGGTGATGGCGTGGGCGCTGCGCCGGAAGGCCGGCCTGCGTGACCCGAACGCAGAATCCGGCCTGCGTGGCCCGAACGCAAAATCCGGCCTGCGCGGCCTGAACGCCAGATCCGGCCTGCGCGGCCCGAACGCCAAAACCCAGCATCCCGGCGGCCTCGTCCTTCCGCTGCTGGGGGTCTCGGCCGGCTCCGCCCTGCTGATGGCCCTCCTCCACCAGCCCT
>JALZEC010000386.1 GCA_030862235.1 Actinomycetota bacterium
GTGCAGCGCCTGGCCGACCGCATCGCCGGGATCTTCGTGCCCGTCGTGCTGGTCCTGGCCGCCGCCACCCTCCTCGGGTGGTGGATCCTCGCCGGCGCCGCCTCGGAGGGCCTGGTGGCCGCGGTCGCCGTGTTGATCATCGCGTGCCCGTGCGCCCTCGGGCTGGCCACGCCCACGGCGATCATGGTCGGCAGCGGGCGGGGTGCCGCGCTCGGCGTGCTGATCAAGGGGGGAGAGGTCTTCGAGCGGTCGAAGCGGATCGACACCGCAGTGTTCGACAAGACCGGCACCCTCACCAGCGGGAAGATGTCCCTCGGCGACGTCGTGCCGGCCGACGGGGTGGACGAGGCGGACGTGCTCCGGCGGGTGGGGGCGGCCGAGAGCGGGTCAGAGCACCCGATCGGGCGAGCGCTGGTCGAGGGAGCCGAGCAGCGGGATGCGCAACCCCTGCCCACCGCCACCGACTTCGCCAGCCTCGCCGGCCACGGCGTGCGGGCCACGGTGGGCGGCGAAGTCGTCCACGTCGGCCGCCGCACGCTCCTCGTCGATGCCGGCCTCAGCATCCCGCCCGAACTGGTCGAGGCCGCCGAGCGGCTGGAAGGCGAAGGCAAGACCGTCGTGTGGGCCGGCTGGGCCGGACAGGCCCGAGGGGTTCTCGCCGTGGCCGACATGGTGAAGCCCGAGGCCTTCTCGGCTGTCGCCCGCCTGCGCGCCCTCGGCGTCGAGGTGGCCATGATCACCGGCGACAACCGACGTACGGCCACCGCCATCGCCTCCCCCCTGGGGATCACCGAGGTGCGGGCCGAGGTGCTGCCGGCCGACAAGGTGGACGAAGTTCGGCGCCTCCAAGAAGAGGGACGGGTGGTGGCGATGGTCGGCGACGGGGTGAACGACGCCCCGGCCCTGGTCCAGGCCGACCTCGGCATCGCCATGGGCACGGGCACCGACGTGGCCATCGAGTCCTCCGACATCACGCTTCTCTCCGCCGACCTGGAGGGCGTCCCCACCGCCATCCGCCTGGCTCGGCGGACGTTCCGGACGATCCTCCAGAACCTGGGCTGGGCCTTCGTCTACAACGTGGCCGCCATCCCGCTGGCCATGGCCGGCGCCCTCAACCCCGTCGTGGCCGGGGCCGCCATGGCCTTCTCCAGCGTGTCGGTCGTCGGCAACAGCCTCCGCCTCTACCGCTTCCGGCGCGCTTGAGGAGCCCCCGGCGCAGACGGGGATCGGTCGTCCTCGTCCTCCTACTGGTGGTTGGCGCGCTGCTCGTGGCGGCCGATCTGACGGCGCGGTCAGCGGCCGAGCAGGAGCTGGCCCGGCGGGTCGAGGCGGCCGTACCGGAGGCCGGGTCTGCCGCAGTGGACATCCCGTCGTTCCCGTTCCTGCCCGGGCTGCTCTCGTCAGGGTCCGTCCCCCGCCTCAACGCGCAAGTGCGGGACATCAGCGTCAAGCGGGTCCGCTTCGACTTCATCGCCGTCGAGCTCCACGGCGTGCGCCTCGACCGCGACGAGCTGGTTCGCAACCGCGAGATCGTGCTGCAGGACATCGAGCGGGGTCAGGTTCGCGGTGAGGTCCCCGAGGGGTCGCTGAGCGACGCCTTCGGTGTTCCGGTGCGGCTCGACGACGGCCGGGCCGAGGTCACCGTCGCCGGCGCCATCCTCGGTGCCGACCTGTCGATCAGCGATGGCCGTCTCCAAGTGAGCGGCTTGGGGATCCGGCTGCCCAGCGTCGACCTGACCGGCCCGCTCCTGCCCTGCATCGCCGACGCCGTCATCCTCTCCGGGCGAGTCGTCCTCACGTGCGACTTCACCGAGGTCCCGGCCGAACTGCTGTAGAGGGCGGCGCGGCCAGCACGCGCCGCCCTCGGCTCGTCACTGGGACAGCTGCCCCCGCACCGCCCCCTGCGGGTGGGTGTCGGTGTGGACGTTCACGTAGAAGTTGCCGGGTGTGGCGGTGATCCGGCCGAGGAGGGCGGCGTCAGCGTTGGCACAGCCGGTGGTCGTCGTGTCGGACGCCGTCGGGGTCCTGAAGGGCACCACCACCTCCCCGCTCCTGCCGCTCTCGCCTTCGTGGATATGCATCCCGGTCGGGCGGTCGATCCGCTGCACGGTCACCTCGTAGCAGACCTCGGTCTTGCTCACGTCGACGTTGATGGTGGCCGTGCCGGTCCCGTCCGGATCGCCGGGCCCGGGCACCTCTGCCCTGCCGGTGAGCGAGGCGTTGAGACGGGTCGCGCCCTCGATGCGGCTCTGGACGGTGGTCGCCGCGTCCCTGACCGCTTCCTCCGCCTCCTCCGCGTCGTCCTCGCCGCAGGCGGTCGCGGTCAAGGCGAGGACGGCGATCAACACAACGCTCCTGAGCTGGCGCTTCCTCATCTGGCATCCCCCCTGTTCGAGGCCCATGGTCGGCCTCCGACTCCGCCTTACCCGGCGTGAGCGGGAATCAAGCGCCGATTGAGATGACGGGCGCCACTGGCTCCGGCGGTTCAGCAGCCCCCGCCGGTCGGGCGGTCGGGGATGGTGGGATCGTCGATCTCGACGTGGACGTGCGGCCAGGCAGGTGAGGCGGTGACCTTGTCCACCTGGGACTGGAAGGGCAGCTGACGGGCGCGGGCGCCGACCACCGTCTCTCCCGCCTTCACCCGTGCGCCCACGCCCACCTTGAGCCCTTCGAAGTGGAGAAGCTTCACCTCCCAGCCGGGGTGGTCGTCGGGCTCGATGATGAGGAAGTTGTCCGTGTGGCGGCAGTAGAGGATGTAGCTCCCGGCGTAACGAACCGTGCCCGTGACCGGCGCCCGGATCTCGGTGTCAGGATCGACCACCACGTCCGCCGCCCCCCGTGGAGTGGTGTCCCGGCTACGGGCCTCCAGCGTGACGGTCGGCGCGGCAGTGGGGAGCGGCTCGAGCTGACGGGCGCCGTCGAGGTTCGACTCGTGGAACCCGATCAGCTCGACGCGCGACGAGGGGTGGCGGAGCACCACGCCCCCGGCGGTGGCGAATGGCGTCCAGGCCTGCTCGTGCACCTTCCTGGGCGCTGGAGCCGCGGTCGTGGTCGGCGCCGCCGCGTCCGGCGCGGCAGGGGCCGGCTTGTCCGCAGCCTCTCGAACGGCCCGCTCGACCTCGGCCGGGACGGCGACGGTGGTGGTCGTCGGCGGAGGAGCGGGAACCGTCGTGGCCGCCACTTGCCGCCGCTGCGTCTCGTGCAGCTCGGCTTGCTCGCCTGTGGCTGCGCTGCACGCGGCGACGATCAGCATCCCCAGCCCGATGTGAAGCGCGCCCCACCTCCGGTTCCCAGGCTCCATGCCATCCCGAAGGTACAGGCGCGGCGGGAAATGTGAGACCGCGGTTGCAGCCCTACTTCATGACGAGGTCGGCCAGCTCGCTGACCGCGACCATCGCCGGGGAGGTCGGATCGGCGTCCATCGGCGCGACGCCCAGGAGGTCGGCGTGCTCGACGGACCGGTCCTCCGGCACCCCGAACACCTCGCTCACGCCGAGCTGGCCGGCGACGCGGGCGGCGTCGTCCTCGGACAGCGACCGGTTGGCCACACCGATGATCCGGGTGACGCCCAGCTCCTCGGCCACGACCACCGCCCGGCGGGCGATCTCCACCGACTTCTCGCTGCCTTCGCTGACCGCCAGCACGACGTCGTTCGCCCCCGGCTTGGCCCAGATCAGGTCGTTGAGGCCGGCCTCCAAATCGGCGATCACGACGCGCCGGTCGTCGGCCAGCTCACCGAAGAACTGGCGGGTTGTGTTGTGGGACCCGCAGCACAAGCAGGCGTCGGACGGCCGCTCGATCTTGCCCGTGGCGACCAGGCGGATG
>JALZEC010000415.1 GCA_030862235.1 Actinomycetota bacterium
CCTCTGAGATGCAGGGGTGATACATGGTGGTGCGGCGGCGGCCGGGGTCGACGCGGTTGTTCCGGGTGAGCGCGACCATCCCCCGCGCAGGCCCCGCGTACGCCAAGACCAGGATCTGCTGCATGTCCTGGGAGGCCAGCAGCAGGCCCTCCAGCCCGGCAGCCACCATGGCCGCGAGGCGGCGACGTGGGTGGGACGCCACCGGAGGCCGTGGGGCGTGGCCTCAGAGGAGGCGCTGGAAGTGCCAGGGGCGGAGGGTCCTTCAGGCTGACGTCCGCGATCACGGGAAGCACAAACCGCTCGCAGTAGGACGTCTGGTCGTCTCCATAGCGCTCCGACCATCCGGTCCCGGGGGCGGGACGGCAGCGGGGGTCGAGGTAGTGGGCGACTAGCCGCTTTCCCTTGGCCCGCAGGTGGAAGGTCGGCGCCCCGATGCTCAGGCGCTCCCCGATGGCCTCTGCCTACTACGGGTCGGCCATCTCCAGAAGCGATGGCTTAGTTTCGGCAATTGTCGCGCTCAGCGCTCGTGCGATAGCGGCATCACGTTGCTTCGTTGCGTGCTGGTAGATGAGCGCAGCTCGCGGAGAACTATGGCCCATCCGGACCATCAGCTCCTTAGTGCTGGCCCCAGTTCCGGCGGCAAGCGTGTTCCCGGTGTGACGCAGGTCGTGGAAGCGCAGGTGAGTCAGCCCCACCTGGTTAACGGCGGCGTGCCATGCCTTATAGAACGTGGCGCGACGGAGCGGTTTGCCCTGACGCCCCGGGAAGACCAGATCGTCAGGGCCCACGCCGGCCCACATTGAGACGTGCAAACGAAGCGCTGGGAGGAGCGCCCCTGGGATGGCGACTGTCCGACGTCCGGCATCGCTCTTCGGCAGGCCGTGATAGTGCCCGCCCTTCCCGAGCTCCTGAATCTGCTTCACAACGTCGACGGTGCCTGCATCCAGATCTAGACAACGACGGTTGAGGCCAAGGAGCTCTCCGAGTCGCAGGCTCGTAAAGCTGGCCAACAGCACCATCGCCCGGAACCGGGGTTCGATGGCGTCGGCGAGGTTGAGAACCTCCTCCACTGTCGCGATCGGGCGCTCCTCGTGCCGCTCGACCCCGGCGCCCTTGATCACGCAGGGGTTCTTCGCCAGCAGTCCGTCCTCAACGGCAGTTCCGAGGATGGCGCGAAGCAGCCGATAACACTTCGCCACGGTCGTCGGACCGGGCCCATCTGACTTGAGCAGGCGGGCGTGCCACGTCCTCACGGTGCTTGGCGTCAGCTTCCCGAGCTCGGTCCCTCCCAGCATAGGAAGGATGTGAAGCTTCAACTCGCTCTCATAGAGTTCGCGCGTGCGTGGGCGGAGCGCGGGCCGCTCATCCAGCCATCGCCATGCGTAGTCGGCGAGCGCTACGCGGCCAGCCTGCGGGTCGATCCAAAGCTCACGCTCGAGGTCGGCACGGACGGCGGCGAGATGAGCGTCTGCCTCACGCTGGGTCCGAAAGGTCGTCGGTGCGACGTACTCGATCCCCTCTACCCGATACCGACACTGGTACCGGCCGGACGGCAGCTTCCGAACACTGCCCCATGGGCTTCGCCGCCTTGCCACAGTTAGGGCGCTCCTAGGCCACCTGTCATCGCTACGAGCGTACTCGCGATGAGGCGCTGTGGCACGTAAGTGGCACGAGTTGGAGGGCACGACCGGCTAGCAGGGTCAGAGGGAGGCGTTCTGCCCCTGTGACCCTGGACTTTTGCAAGAGCGGGTGACGGGAATCGAACCCGCGTCTTCAGCTTGGGAAGCTGACATTCTGCCTCTGAACTACACCCGCAGCGGCGGGATGCATGTTATCCCGTGCTCCGGTTTCAGCAGCGGCGACGGCGGTTCATCGAGACGAAACAGACCCGCAATGTTCGGACCTTAGGGTCGACGGCGATGGACGTCACGCTCTTGCGCTGGCCGTCCGAGAGCAGCCGTCGGGAGCGGCTCAGCCTTGCTGGGGGGCCGCGCCTCCTGCTGGTCGAGGACGGCCAGTCACCGCCACCCCTGCTCGACTGCCTGGAGGACTGGATTCGGGTGCCCGCTCCAGAAGAAGAGGTGATGGCACGGGTGCACGCGCTCTCGGTTCGGCACGCTGCCCACGAGCGGGACGCGCCGGGCCTGGACGCCGACGGCGTCCTGCGCTTCCGGGGCAAGTGGGTATCGCTCCCGCCGCTCGAGACCCGCATGATGCAGGCCTTGCTCGACCGGTTTGGAGCGGTCGTGAGCCGGGACGCGCTCACGAAGGCAGGCTGGCCGGAGGGCATCGCCGGCCGGAACGCCCTCGACGTGCACGTCCTTCGGCTTCGGCGGCGAGTGGAGCCGCTCGGCCTGGCCATCCGCACCGTCCGATCACGCGGGTACCTGCTCGAGACGTCCTGACCTCCCAGGGACACGGCGCACCGCCCTCCTCCTTCCGGGTGATCTCCACCAAAACGAGCGCTCATCGCCGTTCTTGGAGGGCCTCGGAGGTCCTCGACTGGGCCCGGGCTGGCAGAGTCCGTCCGCTGGCGAAGACCGGAGAAACCGAGCGTTCCCGGAGGTGCCGGTTGACACCGCCATCGAATAGCATTCCAACCCTCGCAGGAAGGAGGGGGCGGCGTGAACCCCAGCCTCCGCTGTCCCCTCCCCTGCGTAGGTGGCTTGGCTCCGCCGGGACCGGTCCCGGCGGAATCTTGACCGAGCCCTAGTCTCAAACCTCATGCCTGCCGATCTCTCCGTCCTCGCCCAGCCCGCTGCGACCAAGATCGTGCTCGTCGTCATCGACGGGCTGGGTGGGTTCGCCGGCCCCGACCACGGCACGGAGCTCGAGGAGGCGGCGACGCCGAACTTCGACCTCTTGGCCACCCAGGGCGCGGTCGGACTCATCGACCCGGTGGGCGCCGGGATCACGCCCGGTTCCGGCCCGGGGCACCTGGCCCTCTTCGGCTACGACCCCAACGAGTTCGAGCTGGGCCGCGGCGCCTTGTCGGCGGCAGGGTTGGAGGTGGAGCTGCGACCGGGTGACGTGGCCGCCCGAGGAAACCTGGCCACGTTGGACGAGAACGGGATCATCGTCGACCGCCGTGCCGGCCGGATCCCGGACTCAGAGGCCCGGGAGATCGTGCGGTTCCTGGCCGAACGAGTCGATGTGGCGGGAGTCGAGGTCCTCCTCGTCCACGAGGCCGGTCACCGGGTTCTGGTGGTGCTGCGGGGAGCGGGTCTCGACCCACGCCTGTCCGACACGGACCCGCAGACGATCGGCGTCCCGCCTCGTCCTGTCCACGCCTTGACGCCCCACGCCGAGCTCACCGCTCGGGCCGTCACCCAGCTGGATCACCAGGTGCGGGGACTGCTGCTGAGCCACAAGCGGGCGAACGCCCTGCTGCTCCGCGGTTTCGACGGGCATCGCGAGCTTCCCCCGATGCAGGTGCGGTACGGGCTCAACCCTGCGGCAATCGCCGTGTATCCGATGTACCGCGGCATCGCCAAGTTAGTTGGCATGCAGGTGCTGCCCAAGGCGGCCGACCTGGACGACCAGGTCTCCATACTGCGCTCGAACTGGAACGACTTCGACTACTTCTTCGTCCACCACAAGGCGGCGGACACCGCCGGGGAAGACGGGAACTTCGACGCCAAGGTGGCGGCGATCGAGGCGATCGATGCCGTCATGCCGGGTATCGCCGAGCTGCGTCCGGACGTGCTCGTCGTCACCGGTGACCACGCGACGCCGAGCCAGATGGCGGCTCACTCGTGGCATCCCGTTCCCGCCCTGATGTGGGGACCCCGAGTCGGCCGGGACGACGTCGACCGGTTCGGCGAGCGGTGGTGTCGACTCGGTTCTCTCGGCCGAAGACCGACCAAGGACCTCATGCCCCTCGTCCTCGCCTGCGCCGGCCGCCTCGCCAAGTACGGCGCCTGACCACGGGCCGCGGGCGAGTAGGGCCCCCGGCGGAGGGCGCCGCAGGCGCGCCAGCAACAACGGCCGCGGGCGGGGCAGGGACCCCCGCCCTGCGGAGGAGCCTGGGGTTGGGGCCCCGGCCGGGAGGCGCCGTTCAGGCGCCCAGCAACATGGAATAGAGTGGCGCTCTGACACCTTGATAAGGGTGCACTCAAGTTTCTATAGTTAATCCACGCAGCTGGGTCCTGGGGACCCGCTGACCGGGAGGAGCACGACATGCCCAAGGCCGTCGGCATCGACCTCGGCACCACCAACTCCGTGGTGTCAGTTCTGGAGGCGGGGGAGCCAGCCGTCATTCCCAACGCCGAAGGAGGGCGCACCACGCCGTCTGTCGTTGGTTTCTCGAAGACCGGTGAGGTGCTGGTCGGCGAGGTGGCCAAGCGGCAGGCGATCACGAACCCGGACCGCACCATCCGGTCGGTCAAGCGTCACATGGGCACCCCCTGGACGATCACGATCGACGACAAGAAGTACCGGCCCCAGGAGATCTCTGCACGAATCCTGCAGAAGCTGAAGCGGGACGCCGAGGCTTACCTGGGAGACGCCGTCAACCAGGCCGTCATCACCGTCCCCGCCTACTTCGACGACGCCCAGCGAACGGCGACCAAGGAGGCCGGCCAGATCGCCGGCCTCGAGGTGTTGCGGATCATCAACGAGCCCACCGCGGCCGCACTTGCCTACGGCCTGGACAAGGAGGGCCAGGAGCAGACGATCCTGGTGTTCGACCTGGGCGGGGGCACGTTCGACGTATCGATCCTCGAGATCGGCGAGGGCGTGTTCGAGGTGAAGTCCACCAGCGGGAACACCCAGCTGGGGGGCGACGACTGGGACCAGCGGATCATCGACTGGCTCATCAAGTTGTTCAAGGACGATCACGGCGTCGACCTGGCCAAGGACAAGATGGCCCTGCAGCGCCTCAAGGAGGCGGCCGAAAAGGCGAAGATCGAGCTCTCTGCCGTACAGGAGACACAGATCAACCTCCCGTTCATCACGGCCACGCAGAGCGGCCCGCTCCACCTGGACTACAAGCTCACCCGGGCCAAGTTCCAGGAGATGACCGAGGACCTGGTGAAGGCGTGCCGGGGCCCCTTCGAGCAGGCTCTCAAGGACGCCGGCATGAACAAGAACAGCATCGAGCACGTGATCCTGGTCGGCGGGTCCACCCGGATGCCCGCCATCCAGGACCTCGTGCAGAAGCTGACGGGCAAGGAGCCACACAAGGGCGTCAACCCGGATGAGGTCGTGGCCGTGGGTGCCGCCATCCAGGCCGGCGTGCTGAAGGGTGACGTCAAGGACGTCCTCCTGCTCGACGTCACGCCCCTCTCCCTGGGCATCGAGACCCGGGGCGGGATCATGACCAAGCTCATCGAGCGAAACACGACGATCCCGACCCGCCGCACCGAGGTGTTCACCACGGCCGAGGACATGCAGCCGTCAGTGGAGATCCATGTGCTCCAAGGCGAGCGGGACATGGCCATGTTCAACAAGACCCTCGGCAAGTTCCAGCTGATTGGGTTGCCGCCCGCTCCGCGTGGCATCCCTCAGATCGAGGTCACCTTCGACATCGACGCCAACGGCATCGTCCACGTGTCCGCCAAGGACCGGGCGACGAGCAAGGAGCAGTCGATGACGATCACCGGCCAGTCCTCGTTGAACAGGGACGAGATCCAGCGAATGATCCGCGACGCCGAAACCCACGCCGAGGAAGACCGTCGGCGCCGGGAGGAGGCGGAGACCCGGAACAACGCGGACACCCTCGTCTACCAGACGGAGCGAACGCTGCGTGAGTACGGCGACAAGGTGTCCCCTGACGAGAAGGCGAAGATCGACGCCGCCCTCGACAACGTCAAGCGCGCCCTGCGGGGCAACGACCTGAGCGAGGTCCGTACCGCGCACGAGCAGCTGATGTACGCCACCCAAATGTTCGCTCAGCGCCTGTACGAGCAGCAGGGCGACAGCGCCGGCTACGGAGCCGGCGGCGGTGGTGGTGGTGGTCGGGCCGACGACGACGTGGTTGATGCGGAGATCGTCGATGGCTGATTCCGAGTACAAAGCGCCCGCTGGGTCGGCACCCGACCAGGTTCCGGCACCCGAGCCGCCTCCGACCCCGGCGGAGGACGGAACCGCCGCGGCCCCCGAAGCTGAGCCAGCAGCGGATTCGCCGGTAGAAGGCTCGGTGACAGACGAAGCCACGACAGTGGAGCCGGCGGTGACCGGCCCGACCCCGATCGCGAGTACCGCCGGTCCTGGTCCTCAGACGCGAGCCGGGCGACCGCGGACGCAGCCGAGATCCTCCGGGGGCCGGTTGTGGGCTGCGGCCGAGGCCCGGCGCGCCGAAGCCGAATCAGAATCGGACTCGGACTCGGACGGAGGCGACGAGGCGGTGCACGAGGCGGAGGAGGCAGTCCTGGCCGACCTGGCCAAGCTGGCCGCCGAGCGCGACGACTACCTCGACCAGCTCCGGCGCACCAAGGCCGACTTCGAGAACTACCGCAAGAGGATTCTCCGGCAGCAGACCGAGCACCTGGAGCGGGCGGCCGAGGCCCTCGCCGAGAAGCTCCTGCCCGTGCTGGACACCTTTGATGCCGCCTTGGCCCACGGCCAGGGATTCGAGCAGGTCCACGCCGCGCTCATGAGCACCCTGGAGAAGGAGGGGCTCGAGCGGATCGAGCCCGAAGGCAAGCCCTTCGACCCCAATGAGTCCGACGCCGTCGCCCACGAGGAGGGTGACGGCGGGCCCGTCGTGGCCGAGGTCCTCCGGCCGGGTTACCGGTGGAAGGGACGCGTGCTGCGACCCGCCATGGTGCGGGTGCGGGGGTGACGTTCCCGGCCCATGGCCCAGACCGATTGGTTCGAAAAGGACTACTACAAGGCCCTCGGCGTCTCCGAAACCGCCTCTGAGGCCGAGATCCGGCGCGCCTACCGGAAGCTGGCGAAGGCCCACCATCCGGACGCCAACCCCGGCAGCGAAGAGCGGTTCAAGGAGATCTCGGCCGCCTACGAGGTGCTGTCCGACCCGGCCAAGCGGAAGGAATACGACGAGATCCGCCGGCTGGGCCCGATGGCCGGCGCCTTCGGCGGGCGGGGGCGGGGGGGCGCCGGCGGCTTCGGGGGCGCCGGGGGTCCGGGCGGGACCAGCTTCACGTTCACCGGCGACGACATCGGCGACCTTCTCGGCGGGCTCTTCGGCCGTGTGCGGGGCGATGGGCCGGGGGGACGCACGAGCACGCAGGCCGGTCCCCAGCGTGGGAGTGACCTCGAGGCCGAGCTCCATCTTTCCTTCAACGACGCCGTGAGCGGCGTCACGACGACGGTGAACGTGACGAGTGAGACCACGTGCCACACGTGCCACGGCAGTGGAGCCGCGCCGGGAACGAGCCCCGTCGTGTGCCCCCAGTGCTCGGGACGGGGTGTACTCGACGACAACCAGGGGTTCTTCTCCTTCAGCCGCACGTGCCCCCGGTGCGCCGGACGAGGGATGGTGGTGGAGACGCCGTGCCCGACCTGCAGCGGGCGGGGCATCGAGGTCCGGCCTCGGCAGGTGAAGGTGCGGGTGCCGGCGGGCGTCGAGAACGGCCAGCGCATCCGGCTCAAGGGACGGGGCGCGCCGGGGCGCAACGGCGGACCCGCCGGCGATCTCTTCGTCGTCGTCCAGGTCGAGCGGCATCCGCTGTTCGGCCGCAAGGGCCGGGACCTCACCCTGACGGTTCCGGTCACGTTCGCCGAGGCGGCGTTGGGGGCCGAGATCACCGTGCCGACGCTCGACGAACCGGTCGTGCTCAAGCTGCCGCCCGGCACCCGGTCAGGTCGGACGTTCCGGGTGCGAGGCCGAGGTGTAGCAACGAGCAAGGGAACCGGTGATCTGCTGGTCACGGTCGAGGTGGCCGTCCCAACGCGTCTCAGTGCCGCCGAGCGGGAGGCGATCCAGGCCTTGGCCTCCGCCTCTACCCAATCTCCCCGAGCCCACCTGGGGGTGTGATCCATGGCGAGTGAGAAGGACCGTGGCGTCTACGTGATCTCGGTGGCGGCCGAGCTGGCCGGCGTCCATCCGCAGACCCTCCGGATCTACGAACGCCGCGGGTTGCTCGACCCAGCCCGCACTGGCGGCGGTAGCCGCCGCTACAGCCAGCGCGACATCGAACGGCTCCGGCGGATCCAAGCCCTCACCGACGCCGGCCTGAACCTGGCGGGCGTCAAGGCGGTGATGGAGCTGGAGGACGAGGTGGCCCGACTGCGGTCTCAGCTGGCGCAGGCCATGGCCGAGGCGCGGGAAGCGGTGGAACGCACACACCGCCAGTACAAGCGCGAACTGGTCCCCGTGCAGCAAAGCCCCATGCCGTACCGCAGCCGTCGCTAACCTCTTGTCAGGCTCCAGCATGGCCGGTGCGGCCGTCAACGGGGGCAGGCCTGTCGGCAGGAAGTGAGGATCCCAGCGGTTCGGAGGCGCCGGACGGTTTTCCTGACGACCCTGGCCCTCGTGGCCCTGGTCGTTCCTTTGGGCGCGCTCGCCGTCAGGCCGTTTGCCGGCAGGAACCCCACCGCCACCGTCGGTGACCTGCTTGATCGGCTGCCACTGGCCTTTGAGGCCAATCAGGGCCAGTACGAGAGCTCGGTCCGGTTCGCCGCCCGCACCCCCGACCACACCGTCCTCCTGACGCAGGAGGGGATGGCGGTCACGACGCCGGGCGGCGGCGGTTCGACGGTCGGCATCAGGTTGGAGGGGGCGCGCCCGGACGCTCAGATCGAGGGGGAGCGGCCGCTGCCGGCCCGGACGAACCGGTTCCTGGGCAACAACCCGAGCCGGTGGCAAACCGGGGCCGAGGCCTTCGGCTCCGTCTCGTACCGCCAGGTATACCCGGGCGTTGACGTCGTCTTCTACGGTCGCGGTCGCTACGTCGAGCACGACTTCCTCGTGGCTCCCGGTGCCGATGCCAGCTCCATCCGCCTGGCGCTCTCCGGAGCCCGCAGCGTCCATCTCGAGGGCAACGGGGACCTCGTCCTGGACACAGGGTCGGACGAGGTCCGGTTGCTCGCGCCCGAGCTCTACCAGGACATCGAGGGCCGCAGGGAACCGGTGCACGGGCAGTACCGGCGCCACCCCGACGGCACGGTCGGATTCCAGGTCGGCCACTACGACCGGACTCGGCCGCTCGTCATCGACCCGGTGGTGGTCAGCGCCTCGTACTTGGGAGGGTCGAGCACGGAGACCGCGTACGCCGTGGCTGTCGACGTCGACGGGAACATCCTGCTGGCCGGTTACACCGAGTCGTCCGACTTCCCCACCGTCAGCCCGGCGCAGGCCGCCCTCGTCCAGAGCGAAGGGGCCCGGACGGACGTCTTCGTCAGCAAGGTCAAGGCCGACGGGACGACGGTGCTGTGGTCGACCTACCTCGGAGGCCGAGGCCGGGAGGCGGCCTTGGCTGTGGCCGTGGGGGGCGACGGCTCGGTATACCTGACCGGATACACGGAGTCGTCGGACTTTCCGACGAACCGTCCTCTCCAGGAGGCAAACGCCGGCGGAGCCAACGACGTCTTCGTGGCGAAGCTGAACTCGGCCGGCTCCGCCCTTGAGTACTCGACGTATTTGGGAGGGAGGGGCGCGGAGACGGGGAGCGGGATCTCGGTCGACGGCTCGGGCAATGCTTACGTCGTCGGCCACACGGGCTCGGCCGACTTCCCCACGGCGCGGCCCTTCCAGGCCTCGCTGGCGCGTGCCGACGACCTCGACGGCTTCGTGACCAAGATCCAGCCGGGGGGCGGTGGGCTGGCCTACTCGTCCTACTTGGGGGGCGGCGGTGACGACCACCTGACGGACGTGGCCGTCGACAGCGAAGGCAACGCATCTGTCGTCGGGGACACGAGGGCGGCCGACTTTCCCATCGTCCGCGCCTTTCAGGGCGCGCTCGGGGGAGGGGCGGGCGGGAGCAACTTCGCCGACGGACTCGTGGCCAAGGTCAGGGCTGACGGCTCCGGGCTTGTGTACGCCTCCTTCTTGGGCGGAACCGATTCCGACAAGGCCACCGCCGTCGCCCTGGACGGACAGGGCAACGCCTACGTCAGCGGCAACACCGGGTCGGCCAACTTCCCGGTGATCAGTGCCTTCCAAGAGAAGAAGGACGGCGACTTCGACGGCTTCGTCACCAAGGTGAAGACCGACGGCAACCTTGCCTACTCGAGTTTCCTGGGGGGAAGCGGCTCGGACGGGGGCGAGGCGGTCGCCGTCGATCGCCAGGGGCGGGCCTTCGTCTCGGGGGCGACGGCGTCCACCAACTTCCCCACCGAGAAGCCGTTCCAGGGGGAAAAACGCGGCGGTTTCGTGGACGCCTTCATCACTCAGGTGAGCGCCAACGGCCAGTCGCTGGTGTCCTCGTCCTACCTCGGCGGGCGAGATGACGACCAGGCAGCCGGAGTCTCCGTCGACGGAGAGGGCAACCTCGCCGTCGTCGGCTACACGAACTCCGACGACTTTCCCATCGCCCGGCCCTTCCAGGCGCAGAAGGCGGGCGGGGTGGGCGACGCCTTCGTGGTGAAGATACGCCAGGACCTCACTGCGGAGGGAACGGCGGCGGCGGGGTCGGAACGCGATCGACGAGTACGCACGCTCGTCACCATCACCGGGGGCCTTCTCATCGCCGCCGCTCTCCAGACGCTCTGGCTACGCCGGAAGCCGGAACCCACGGGCGAGCCGGAGCCGGCGCCGACCGGCGAGGAGGTCGAGGTCCCCGGTCTGCGCTACATGCCTCGTCGGGGCCGGCCAACTCCAGCACCCACGCGGACAGGCGGCTTCGCGCCCAGTGCACCGACGAAGAGCGCTGATTGGGACCGTCGGCACCCGGTGAGTGGAGATGACGAGGAGCTCGACGAGGACGAGTGGGAACGGCGCCGACCGAAGCGGCGGAGGTCGACTCCAGCGTGGGACGAGCCACAGCGGCCGGTCCTCCGCCCGCTCGAGCGAACGCCCGACGGGTCCGGTGGCGACCTTGCCGTTCCCGACCTCTGGGGGTCGGACGCTCCGCTCGCCGAGGCGGCGGCGTCCGTCGGAGGCCGATGGAGATCGCCCGAACGGGCCCGGTCAGACGAGGCAGTCGAGGACGAGGGCCCGCAGGAGGCGGACCCTGACCGCTGGCCGGTCGCGCCGGACGTCGGCGGCCACGCCGTGTCGGAACTCGACCCGTTGGACGTATGGGGGCCGCTGGTCGTGGAGCAGGACCCCGAGCAGTGGGTCGACGACTGGGGAGTCACCGGCTTGTTGGAGACGGGCGAGCTGCCTACGAACGTGGTCGACCCCGGGCTGACTGCAGCTGCCGAAGAAGCGGCAAGAGCCGAGCGGGAGGCGGCGGACGCGGCGGAGCGGGCAGCCGCCGCGGAACGGGCTGCCCTCGAGGCGGCGGTGGAAGAAGCTGCCGCTCGCAAGACCGCCGAGCTGGCTGAGCGGGAGGCGGCGGAGCTGGCCGCCCAGGACGCCGCTGAGGTGTGGGGCCCGGACGTGGCCGACCAGGTGGAGGCCCGCGCCGCCGAAGTGGCGGCCGCCGAGGCCAGGGGGCGCGTGGCAGAGGCAATCGCGACCGAGCGACGCGATGCCGAGCCGGCCCCGGATGCGCAACCCACCGTGTCGCCGGCAGCCGCCGTCGGGCGGGAGGCGGCGGAACGGACGGCGGT
>JALZEC010000419.1 GCA_030862235.1 Actinomycetota bacterium
GTCTTCAGTGGCCCCGCCCTATGAGCGGTCCCCGACCGTAGCGTCGATCGCGCGCTGCGACGCCGACTGAGGTGACAGTCAACAGGAGGGCGACGACGAAGGCCCACTCAAGCCCTTCGACGAGAAGCCCCAGTCCGCCCGATAGGACGGCCAGTATGAGCAAGAGGATTGCAATGCGCATGGCAGACTCCTTCCTGGTGTACCTGGATCTCAAAGAGTCAGGCGTGCACTGATGATGCCCGTCGAAGCTTTCTATCGGCGCGCCCGGTCATTGCGGTCCTGCGTCAACCTGGCCGCTGACTCGTCTACGACTCCATGGTCTGTGACCCTCGTCCCGACGGCAGAACCGACACGGGCGGTGTGTCCTCGGCAGGCCGGAGCGGCCGAGTAAAGTCGCCTTTGGCGTGCCGGGAAGTCTGGTCGGCGACCGGGTTCACGCGACCAGACGAGGACTGTCATGCCGACTTTCCCTAATGGGCACCTAACTTTTGATCACATCAGCGCGTCGTCGATGACGACGTTGGAGGCATCCGAAGCCAGCTCCGGGCTCGCGTCATCACCGATGGCCATGCCCGTCTTCTTCCTTGCCTGGATCGCCATCGGGTTGGGACTTGCGGAGCCTTTGGCGCGACGTGGCCACGACCGCAAGATCATGGTTGCTCTGGGCATCGGCCTCGGCCCCCTCATGATCGTCGTCGCAGTCGAGGCCGTAACGCGACGGGAAGGAGAAGCGCGTCCACGGCTGCTCGCTCCCGGATTGGACCACGGGGGTCACCTCGACGTTCTCGCCCTGATCCAAGGGCACCCTGAGGACGTCCGGTCTCTGATTCCGACGCTCAACGCGGTCAAATCAGTGCTCGCCACGCTGACGCTCGCTCGGGCGGTCCCCTGCGAGTGGGTAGAGGATCCCAGCGACAACGAGGTGATCGCCCAAGCGATGTCCGCGCTCGTCGCCGCCCGGGAGCTCGTTCCGATTTCGAGCCCAGCGCTGTGCGTCTTCCCGGGCACGCCAGAGGCCGTTGCTCGGCGATTCTCGGCACGGTCTCGACCAACATTGGTTCTCATCGCGATCGACGAGGCAACTGCACCGTCGAGTAACTGCTGAGCGTGCTGCTTTTCCTGCTCACGCTTCACGCCGTAGCCGGCGTCTCCGTGCTCGCCGGCGGGCGGCGCCTCGGCCGGTGGGGGCTGCTCATCGGTGGGTTCGCTCCCGTGCTCACCATCGCCTGGGTCGCTTCACGCACGGGGCGCGTCTTCGACGGTGAGGTACTGGCGGAGCGGGCCGACTGGGTGCCGGATCTCGGCCTGGCGCTGGACGTACGCCTCGATTCCTTCGCGGTACTCATGACGATCCTGGTCTCGGGCATCGGCGCGCTCGTGTTCGCATACGGCTGGTGGTACTTCGGACGGGCGGAAAAGGTCGGCCGCGCCGCCGGGCTGCTGACGTTGTTCGCGGGCTCCATGCTCGGCGTGGTCCTCGCCGACAACCTGCTGATGCTCTACGTGTGCTGGGAGCTCACGTCGGTGACGTCGTACCTGCTCATCGGTCTCGACGACACCGAGCCCGACGCTCGGGCCGCCGCCCTCCACGCCCTGCTCGTCACCGGTATGGGCGGCCTGGCGATGCTCGGCGGTTTCGTGCTGCTGGGCCTGGAGGCGGGCACCTTCCGGATCAGCGCCATCGTCGCCGCTCCGCCGACGGGGACGTCCGTCAACATCGCGCTGCTGTTCGTGCTTCTGGGCGCGTTCACCAAGTCGGCGCAGTACCCGTTCCACAGCTGGCTGCCCAGTGCGATGGTGGCGCCGACGCCCATCAGTGCGTACCTCCACTCGGCGGCCATGGTGAAGGCGGGCGTGTACCTCATCGCCCGGCTGGCACCCGCCTTCGCCGCGGCCGGCGCCTGGCGGGCGATCGTCGTGACAGGCGGGTTGGTGACGATGATCGCCGGCGGTCTGCGAGCACTGCGCCCGTTCGACCTGAAGCAGCTCCTGGCCTTCGGCACGATCAGCCAGCTGGGCTTCATGGTCGTCCTGCTCGGGATCGGGCTGCCTGAAGCCACCGCCGCAGGGTGTGCCTTGCTGCTCGCCCACGGCCTGTTCAAGGCCGCTCTGTTCATGGTCGTCGGCATCGTGGACCACGAGGCCCATACCCGGGATATCCGCAGCATCCCGCTCCTGGGTGCGGGGTGGACGCCGACGCGCCTCGTCGGAGTGGTGAGTGCGGCGTCGATGGCGGCCGTCCCCCCGCTCGCCGGCTTCATCGCCAAGGAAGAGGCATACGGCGCGCTGGTGCACGGCAGCGCCGTGGACCGGGCGGTGCTCGCCGGCATCGTCGCCGGTTCGATTCTGACGGTCGTCTACAGCCTCCGGTTCGCTTTCACGCTCGTGCGTCCCGACGTGGTGAGCCCGGGCAGTACCGACCGGCGGACGATCTCCCATGGCCCGGTGGTCTGGTTCGTGCTGCCCGGTGCCGTCCTCGCCGTCGGCTCCGTGCTGCTCGGCGTCGCTCCTCCGCTCTGGTCGGACGTCGTCGATCACGCCGCCCTGGCCCTCGACCCGCGTTCGGGAACGCACCTCGAGCTGTGGCACGGTCTGTCCCCGGCGCTCATGCTCTCGGTCGCCACCCTCACCATTGGCGGGTTGCTCTTCTGGGCCCGGCGACACGTCGCCGCCGTCCAACGTCGACTCGCTCCGCCAGTGACGGGCGCGGCCGTGTACGAGGTGACGGTCCGAGGGATGTTGCGGCTCGCGGCACGGGTGACGAGCGTGGCGCAATCGGGGTCGCTGCCCGTCTATGCCGCCGTGATCCTGACGACGGCGGCAGTCGCCCCGGCAGTGGCACTGATGTCGGGGAGCTGGTGGCCTGGTTGGCCGGTAGTGGTCGCACGACCGGCACACCTGCCCATCGCGGGGTTGATCGTCGCCGGCGCGTTCGCCGCCACCATCGCTACCCGGCGGTTTGCCGCGGCCCTCCTTCTCGGAGTCGTCGGTTACGGCATGGCGATCTTCTTCGTCGTACAGGGAGCGCCGGACCTCGCGCTCACCCAGTTCGCGGTCGAGACCCTCTCGGTGGTCGTGTTCCTTCTCGTACTGCGCCGGCTCCCGGACCGCTTCGAGCGCCGGAAGCCCGCGCTTCGGGGCGGTTTCCGGCTTGGCGTGTCGGCTGCGGTCGGGGTGTTCGTCGTCCTGATGGGCATCGCCGCCTCCGGTGCCCGTACCGAGCCATCCGTCTCGAGGGCGATGTCGGAGCGCGCCTTGAGCGAAGGGGACGGCAAGAACGTCGTGAACGTGATCCTGGTCGATATCCGCGGCATGGACACCATGGGCGAGATCACGGTGCTCGTCGCCGCCGGCATAGGCATCGTGGCCCTCGCCCGCGCCGGGGAGCGCCCGCGACGACAGCCGCCGACTCCAGTGAGGACGGGCGCCCGCCGGGCGGTGCGGTCGTGACGCCCCGCCGATCCGTCATCCTCGACACGACGCTGCGGCTCGTGATCGACCTCGCGCTCGTGTTGTCGATCTACCTCCTCTTCGCCGGCCACAACCAGCCGGGCGGTGGATTCGTCGGAGGTCTCGTTGCCGCGGCCGCGTTCGCGCTGCGCTACATCGCCGGCGGTCTGGCCGAAGTGCGGTCGCTGCTGACGGTCAGGCCCTGGACGTTTCTCTCGATCGGTCTCCTCCTCGCCGCAGGCACAGCCCTTCAGCCGGTGCTGGGTGACGGGGCGCCGCTCAATCAACGGGCCTTCGAGTGGGATCTCGCCGTGCTCGGTCACGTGAAGCTCACGACCGCCACCATCTTCGACACGGGCGTCTACCTCATCGTCGTCGGACTGGCGCTCATGGTTTTCGAAGGCCTGGGAGAGGACTGGCGCGACCTGACGGGCAGCGCCGACGAGGACCGACGGTGACACTGCTGCTGGTCGCCACCGCCGGCCTGGTCTGCGCTTGCGGCACCTACCTTCTCCTGGGCAGGCAGCTCAGCCGTGTGGTCATCGGCATCGCCCTGCTCGGCCACGGGGTGAACATCCTGCTGGTGCTCTCCGGGGGTGACGGGGGTGATCCGGCGTTCGTCGGCGGGGACGTGGAGCGGTTCGCCGACCCGTTGCCGCAAGCCCTCGTGCTCACCGCCATCGTCATCACCTTCGGTGTGGTCGCCTTCCTCCTCGCCCTCGCGTTCCGCAGTTGGCGGGTGACCGAGGACGACGAGGTCGAAGACGACGTGGAGGATCGCCGCATCGCGCGCGAGGCGCCGTTCGTGGCCGAGGAGGGAACGGACCTGTGACCCCCCTTCTCGCCATACCGATCCTGCTGCCGCTTCTCGGCGCGG
>JALZEC010000451.1 GCA_030862235.1 Actinomycetota bacterium
TGCTCGAAGCAGTCACTCGGCGGTGCGGGAGGAAGCTGCAAGTCCAGGATTGACCGCCGCGGCTGAATAGGTGGCAAGGGGCGCGCTGGGGCGTGTCGGCCGTCGAAAAGCCGTACAGCCGTCGGCATGAGGCGCTCATTCCCTGCCGGCGGTCGGCGAAAGAGAGGGAGGTTGCTTGTGCAGAGTCGTCGTTCCCGGGGAGCCCTCGGTCTCGCCATCGCCGTGGCCGTCGCCTGGGTGATGGTCCCGACGGCGGCCGTGGCCGCCAACTTCACGACCTACATGACGTGCACGGCGCCTGACGTCTGCACCCAGGGGACGACCGAGCCGGCCAGCGGGGCGGGCAAGGTCACCCTGGTCGGCGGCGGGTTGGTGACCGCCCAGGCCTTCGTCGTCACTAAGGAGCCGGGCGTCACCATCGACAAGATCGAGGCGACGTTCAACGACGGGACCACCCAGACCCAGCCGACGGACCAGGTGGAGTACGTCTTCTTCGACGAGGCCAACCCCTCCAGGTTCGTGACCCGGTTCGAGGTCTTCTGGAACGACACGAACACGAGCACGACGACGTCCTCCACGTCGTCGACCAGCTCGCCGTCCACCAGCTCCACGACCTCCACCAGCAGCCCGAGCACGACGTCGAGCTCGAGCACCAGCACGACGACGACCAGCACGACCGTCCCCGACCCGGGCACGGTGGTGAACGTCCGCCCCGACGGTGACGTCCGTTCCAGCCCCGACGCTGCTGCGGTGCGGGGCTACGAGCCGGTCGACGTGGTCGTACGCGGGAGCGACAACGGCTTCTGGTTCACGCACTGGGACGGGCAGGGCTGGTCGGTGTGGAAGCCGATCGGCTCGCCGCCGCCGGGCGCCGACGGCGACCCCACCATTGCCTCCTGGGGACCGGGGCGCCTCGACGTGTTCGTGCGGGGCAACGACGGCAAGCTCTGGCAGACGTTCTCCGACGACTACGGCGAGCACTGGAGCGACTGGTTGATGCCGGTTCCGGACGGTGAGCTCGTCCGCTGGCCCGAGGTGTCCAGCCGGGGGCCGGGCCTGTACGACGTGTTCGTCCTCGGTACCGACGGCCAGGTCTGGCAGCGCTACTGGGACAAGGACCACTGGAACGAGGGCTGGCTGGGGATGGGTCGTCCCGACGTCGGCATCTCAGGCGAACCGGCCACCGTGTCCAGTGACTGGAACCACGTCGACATCTTCGTCTGGGGCTCCGACGACCGGCTCTACCAGCGGTCCTGGAGCGGTGAGACGGGCTGGCTGGAGTGGACGAACCCCCAACCCGACGCCATCGTGCGCTCGAGCCCGGACGCCGCCTCCTGGGACGCGGGGACCCTCCTCGTCTTCGTGAAGGGGCCGAACGACAACGTCTACGCCCTCACCTACGGGAGCGGCACATGGGCCACGGAGTGGGACCGCATCGGTGGGGCCGGCGCCGTGCTGTTCAACGGGCCGGGGGCCGCGTCCCGAGGAGTGAACCGCTTCGACGTGTTCGTCCGCGGCACGGACAACAAGCTGTACCAGATCTACCAGTAGCGGCGCCGGCCGAGGGCGGCTGATCGAACCGCACGGGCCCGGGTACCGTCGCGGTCGTGCCCGTGCGGTCGACCCGCTTCGTGATCATCGGCGGTGGTCCGGCCGGGAACCAGGCGGCCACCACCGCCGCCCGCCTCGGCGCCGAGGTGACCCTGATCGAGCGGGACGTCGTCGGCGGGGCCGCCCATCTGTGGGACTGCATCCCGTCCAAGGCCATGATCGCCACCGGCAACGCCATGACCTTCGTGGCCAACCGGACGAGCGGGATGGGGCTGGCCGAGCTCCGGGCCACGCTCGACGCCGACGCCCTCAAGCGGCGGATCGGGGAGATTCTCGAGCACATCCGGCGGTCGACGGTGGAGCTCCTGACCAGCCAGGGCGTCCGGCTGGTCCACGGGACGGGGCGGCTGGTCGACCCCGACACGGTCGCCGTCGAGGGGCCGGACGGGTCGGAGGAGCTCACGGCGGACGCCATCCTCGTCTGCACCGGGAGCCGCCCCCGCCTGCCCGACTGGGCCACGCCCGACGGCGACCGGCTGCTGACCACCCGTCAGGCCTATCCCCCGCCGGTGATCCCGTCGCACCTGGTCGTGATCGGGTCGGGCGTGACCGGGGTCGAGTTCGTGCACATGTTCAGCTCGCTCGGTTCCGAGGTCACGCTGATCGTCAGCCGCCAGCAGGTGCTTCCCGATCGCGACGCCGAGGTGGCCGCCGCCCTGGAGGAGGACTTCCTGCGCCGAGGCGTCGTCCTGCTCAAGGGGGCGCGGGCGGTGGGCGTCGACCGGGAGGGGGACGGCGTGGCCGTCCGCTGCAACGACGGGCGGGTGGCCCGGGGAAGCCATGCCCTGCTCGCCATCGGCTCGGTCCCCAACTCGGACGGCCTGGGGCTCGAGGCGGCCGGGGTCGAGGTGGACCAGCGGGGATGCGTGCTCATCAACCACCACTGCCAGTCCAACGTGCCCCACATCTACGCCGCCGGAGACCTGTCGGGCAAGGTCCCCCTGTCGTCGGTGGCGGCCATGCAGGGGCGCAAGATCGCCGAGCACGTGATGGGCCTGCACACCCGCCAGCACCGCCACCTCGACTACGACAAGGCGGCTCAGGCCATCTTCACCGAGCCGGAGATCGCCGAGGTGGGCGTCCACGAGGCGGAGGCGTTCGCCAGCGGGCGCAAGATCCGCGTCACCAAGGTGCCGTTCGCGGCCAACGCCAAGGCGCTGATCAACAACGACCCCCGCGGCTTCGTGAAGATCGTGTCCGACCCGGCGACCGGCGTGGTGCTGGGCGGATCGATCGTGGGGCGCCACGCCGCCGAGCTGATCTCGGTGATCGACCTGGCCGTGACCGCCGGCCTCAAGGTGGGCGACGTGCTCGACAGCCTGATGGTCCACCCCAGCCTGGCGGAGTCCTTGGCCGACGCCGCCGAGTAGGGGGGTCCCGTCCGGGCGTCACG
>JALZEC010000122.1 GCA_030862235.1 Actinomycetota bacterium
CCGACACACCACGGCCGCCTGGTCCTCGCTCAGCTCCCCCGCCTCGAAGGCGGCCTTGGTCTCGGGCAGCTCGCCAAGCCGACGAGCCATGGTTACCAGCGTGCGTGCCCGTGCCGGGCTGACCCCGCACTTCCAGGCCACCCACTGCTCAGCGGAACGGATGCCCCAGCCCGCCCACGCCTCGGTCTCCAACACCCGCCGGATCAGCTCGACCAGCCGGCCGGTGGTGGCGTGCAGCAGCCCGCAGACCTGGGCGATTTCCGCCTCCAGGCCCTGTGATTCTGCTTCCCTTTCCGCCACTTCGACCATACCTCATTATAGTGAGGTAGGCAGCTGGAGTCGAACGCGCGTTCGCCTCTCGTCCAGCCGCCCCCAGTCGAACCGTGCGTGCGGTTCTCCCGCACACGGCTCTCCGACACCGTTCATCGCGAGGCATGCGCAGTCCCGTATCGCACCGTGCCGGTGAGGGTGTACACGCCCAGGCGGCGGAACCAGGGACCGTCGAAGCGGCTGACCCAGTTTCGGCCGGAGAGCGCGTACTTGGTGCTGGTCAGGATGGCGAGGCGTTCGTGGACGTAGGAGTCGATCTGGGAGAACTTCCGGGCCGAGTTGCCGTGCCGGAAGTAGTTCCCCCAGCCGCGCAGCACCGGGTTGAGGTGCTCCACGACGATCGACAGCTCCACACCCGCGAACCGCCGGTCCGTCCCAGCCCTGATCTTGGCCCGGATGTGCTGCATGGCCCGGGCCGACGGCCAGCGCTGGAGATACCAGCGGCCCCTCCACCTCCAGGACTCCACCTTGTGCAGGTGGAAGCCCAGGAAGTCGAGGCCCTCCCTGCCCCGGGTGAGGCAGACGATCCTGGTCTTGTCTGGGTTCAGCTGAAGTCCCAGACCCGACAGGACCGCCGCCAGCCGCCGTTGGGCGATCTCGGCCCGCTGGCGGGTGGGGCACACGACGACGAAGTCGTCGGCGTACCTGATCAGCGTTCCCAACCCCTGGCCCTGTCGCTGCCACGCCTCGTCGAGGCGATGGAGGGAGACGTTGGCCAGCAGCGGGGAGATGGGCGAGCCCTGCGGCGTGCCCGAGCCGACCTCGGAGACCACCCCGCCCTCGAACACCCCCGCCCGCAGCCAGCTCCGCAGCAGCTTCAACATCGACCGGTCGGCCACCCGGAGGGCCAAAAGGGCCATGAGGCGGTCGTGGTCGATGTGGTCGAAGCAGGCCTTGATGTCGGCGTCGAGCACCCACTCGTTGCCTCGGTTGGCCGCGACCCGAACGGCCTCGATGGCCTGTTGGGCCGAGCGCTTGGGCCGGAACCCAAAGCTGGCGGGCAGGAAATCGGCCTCGAAGATGGGCTCGAGGACGATCTTGGCAGCCGCCATCACCACCCGGTCGCGCACGGTGGGGATGCCGAGGGGCCGGGTGGCTCCCGGCTTGCCCGGCTTGGGGATGTGCACCCGCCGCAGCGGCTGGGGCCGGTAGGTCCCGGCCCGCAGCTCGGCGGCGAGCTGATCGAGGAAGGCCCGCACCCCGGTCACCCCGGACTCGGCGATGGCGTCGATGGAGACGCCGTCGACGCCCGGAGCGCCCCGGTTGGTGCTCACGTCGACCCATGCCCGCCACATCACGTCGCTGCGGGCGACATGGTCGTAGAGGGCGTGGAAGCGGCGTGTCGGGTCCTGCTTGGCGCTGCGATAGAGCACGCGTTGGAGGGCTCGGACCTTGTCTACGCCATCGACGCGTCTGACGGACCTAGCCGTGGTTGCGGCACTCATCAGGGTCCCTCCCTTCCTCCTCGTGCACCGGTGAAGCAGGGGCCCTTCGCTCCGGGCGGGTTGTGTTGTCCCGCCCATCGTCACTACTACGGCCCCCTCCGACTCCCTCTCGGCTGCCGGCCACTTCACGGTGCTGCCGCTTATAGGCCGGCGCATTCCCGCCCCCCGCAGGGACGGGGCCGAGGAGGGCATCCCCAGTTCCCAGGACAACCGTCTGACCGTTCCACGCCCCATACGCCGGGAGGTTCCTCCGCACCCGCTCCAGGATCCGGGGTGCGTTCCGTGGCCTTCGCCCTGTTCCTGCGGGCTCGGCTCCCCCTTCGCCGGCCAAAGGCGGTCCAAAATGACGACGCCGCAGGCTTCGCTTCATGCTGCGGACCGGTCAGTTGCTCCACCCCGCTTCGCACCCCGCCTCTCAGCGACGCACGCGGGCTTTGCTACCGGGGACCCTGGCGTCTCCCCGGACCGGACTCTCACCGGCTGGTTGCCC
Source organism: Actinomycetota bacterium (assembly GCA_030862235.1). Lineage (GTDB taxonomy): Bacteria > Actinomycetota > Acidimicrobiia > Acidimicrobiales > AC-14 > JALZEC01. The sequence goes on from JALZEC010000122.1 coordinate 2,266, forward strand.
CGAGCTTGTCGAGCGGTTACGCCATCACAACCTCCTTGCTGTCATCGCGCCCGCTCCGCTGGGCGCACAGGAACAGCAGTGGGAAGAACACCAGCGAGGCCGATTGCGTAGCGGCCGCGCTCCGCGTCTTGAGGGCGAGCAGCTGAATGAACCCGGAGAACACGACCGCCCACGAAGCCGTCAGCAACAGGAGCAGGAGGAAGCCGAGTGGGCCGCTGGCAATCGAGATGCCGAATGGAAGGGCCGCCAGCACGATGAGCGCGGCGATGGTGAAGGTCTTGGCGCCCTCCGCGGTCAGGCGGCCGAGCACGAGGGCCGTCCGTGAGACGGGCGATGCCCGAAGCTTGTCGAAGTACCCGCCTTCGATGTCTTCGACCAGGAAGAGCGCCGCACTCCCGAACGAGGCGGCGAGCAAGATGGCGCTCGGTACCTGGAAGGCGGCGTAGTTCTGTCCCTCGAGGAACGGGGTCCCTCCGGCCGGGAAGATCTTGCCGGCCTGGCCCACGTTGACGACCAAGAAGAAGAGCGGGATGAACACCGTGGGCACCAACTGTTCCGGCGTTCGCAGCGCCTCCCGCATGGCCCGCGTGCTGAGTGCCCAGAACTGGCTCATCGAACCTCCTGCACCTGGCCGGCGACGCGTTCGCGCGTCCGCCCCGTCGCGTCGAGGAACACCTCGTCCAGGGACGGTTCGTAGTCCAGTGACCGCCGGTGCCGCAGCTCGGACTTCAACTCGGCAGGCGTTCCTTCCCGCACGATGCGCCCGTCGTCCATGATCGCCAACCGGTCGCACAGGTGATCGGCTTCTTCCAGGTACTGGGTCGTCAGGAACACGGTCGTTCCCTCGGCGTTGATGCGCCGCATCTCTTCCCACACCACGAGCCGGCTGGCAGGGTCGAGGCCGGTTGTCGGCTCGTCGAGGAAGAGGACTTTCGGCCGGTGGACGAGGGCTGACGCCAGGTCGAGCCGGCGCTTCATGCCGCCCGAGTAGCCCTTGATCAGCCGGTCGCCGGCCTCGACGAGATCGACGAGCTCGAGCAGCTCCTGGGCGCGGTCGGCGGCCTCGGCCGACGGGCTTCCGAACAGACGCGCCTGCAGGATCAGAAGCTCGCGGCCCGTCTGCCGCGAGTCGAGGCCGGCCTCCTGGAGGGCGACGCCGATGCTCCGCCGAACGGCGTCGGGGTCCCCGCTCACGTCCACTCCGGCCACCCGAGCTGACCCGGACGTGATGGTCGTCAGGGTCGTCAGCATCCGGACGGTCGTGGACTTGCCGGCGCCGTTCGGCCCCAGAAACCCGAACACCTCGCCCTCGGCCACGTGCAGGTCAACGCCCGCACGGCGTCGACGGTGCCGGTACGGCCGGTGAATCGCTTGACCAGCTGCTCAGCTTCCACGGCGAGGGCCATGACCCCGACCATATTCGTCATGAAGGCGACACACCGCCTGCCCGTCTGACCCCATCACGTAACGTTGCTCCCGGTGGCGCGAGTGGGAGAGCTGCAGTCGAGCAAACGCGGCCTCTTGATGGTCGTGGTGGCGGCTCTGCTAGGCGCCAGCATCGTTCTGGCGGGCGAGATCGCAGCGCTCGTCGTCCCCTCGATCGCGTCCCTCCTCGTCCTGCTGCACCTCGTCAAGCGAGTCGGGACTGCAGTCGACGACTCCGAGTATCGCCGCCGGATCCGGTGGTGGACGGTCGTGAGCTTCCTCGCCCACCTTCTGGTTGCCTCGGTGATCACGCATGGTGGCCTCCAGCTGATCTTCGGCCCCGATGCCCCGCACTATCACAGTGGCGCGCAAGAGATCGTGCGGCACTGGAAGGACGGGCTACCGCTGCCGTCCTACCTCCCGGCCGGGAAGACGGGCTTCTACTACCTCCTGGCGATCTGCTACTGGGTCTTCGGCCCCCATGTCTCGGTCGGCTTGGTCGTCAACGCCGCGCTCGCGGCCGCGATCGTGCCGCTGATGACTGATTCGACGCGTCGCCTGTTCGGCACCGACGCGGCACGACACGTCCCGCCGCTGATCGTGCTGATTCCGGGGCTGTTCCTCTGGACCGCCCAGCTTCTCAAGGAAGCGCCGATCCTGTTCCTCATAGCTGTCGCCGTCTACTTCGCCGTCCGTCTCGTCGAGCGCGTCGCGCTGGCACCGCTCATCGGGCTCGGCGTTGCCTTCGTCCTGCTGTTCACCTTCCGTGCGTGGATCGGGCTGGTCCTGGCCGCCGGCATGATCGCTGGCATCGTCGTTGACGCTCGCCGACTCGTGGCCGCACTCGGTCGGGGTATCGGTGTCATCGCCGTCGTCGCGCTGTTCACGATCGTGCTCGGGCTTGGCTACTCGGGCTACGAGGTAGCGGTGAACAGCGACTTGGAGGGGGCGAACACTGTCCGCCAGGACTTGGCGGCGGCCTCCACCGGTTACGCCGCCGATGCCGACATCTCGACGCCACGGGGCGCGGTCTCGTATCTATTCGTGGGGCTCCCGCAGTTCCTGTTCGGCCCGTTCCCTTGGCAGTTCTCATCCGCGCGCCAACTGCCTGTGGTTCCCGACGTCTGCGTCTGGTGGGCGCTTCTCCCCGCGACGTGGCGAGGACTGTGGGAGTGCCGGCGCCGGCCGGACCTGCGCGCCTCGGTGTTGGTGCTTCCTGCGATCGGCCTGACCCTGCTGCTCACACTCGCTATCGGGAACTTCGGCACCATGGTCCGAGAGCGGACTCAGGTCACCCTCCTCTTGATCCCGCTCATCGCCCTCGGATTGGCAGTGCGAAAGCTCCGGCCTCCCTCGCCCCCACCTGCTGCAGGATCGCTGGTCGACCTTCCCACACTGGCTGCCCCAATAGGGTCAGGACGGCCTTCGGCTTAGGCCTTGGGTACCAGGCGATTATTGGACAGACCCGATCAGCGGGAAGCGAGACGGTAGACCTCGACGAGCATGTCGACGCCACGCTCGATGTCGAAATGCCGTTCCGCCACCCGACGGCACCGCTGCGGCGTCTCCGGGTCGTCGATGACCTCGAGGAGTTCGTCGGCCGCATGCCGGAGCCCCTTCTCAGAGCTCTCGTGTACGACGATGCCGCAGCCGTAGTCACGGACGAGCCGTTCCATGTCGCCGAGCCCAGCGTTCACAACGATTGGTCGCCCACACGCCAGGAACTCCGCGAGCTTCGTCGGCGCCGCCGCTCGCAAGCCGACTCCGGCGTCTCGGCGCAAGATCCCAAGGCCCGCATGCTCAGCCGCGATACGTGCGGGCATCTCTGAGAACGGGACAGTGCCGAAGTCGGCATCCAAACCGGCCAGCGCGGAGGGACGCGAAGTATCGGCCGGCGTCAACACGCTGACCTTGACGGTACGGCGCCGGCGAAGGCAGTGGATGAACCGCACGGAGAGCTCGAGATCGTAGAGCGGGTTGAAGCTCCCGCTGAAGAGGAGTCGTAGAGGCTCACGGGGCGGCATGGACGACGCCGCAAAGCGCTTCAGGTCGACGCACGTGGGGATGACGCGCACCTTCCCGCTGATATACGCACCGTGGCGCTCTTCCAGCACGGGGATCGCGGCGTCGGTGAGGGTGATGATGGCACGGCTCCGGCGGGCGGCGGCTCGTTCGATGCGCCGCATCACGCGCTCTTCCGGAGAGCCGGGACGCACCAGGCCCATCCGGATGCGGT
>JALZEC010000138.1 GCA_030862235.1 Actinomycetota bacterium
TCTCCCGGACGGCCGACTTCACCCGGGCCTTCGTCTTCTGCCAGTCGCTCCCGCCAAGCCGGTTCAGCGAGGGAGTGTCGCCCCCGGTGTAGTGGCGGATGGCGTCGATCTGGTCGGACGGGACGTACAGCTTGTCGCCCCCCCGGTACTCCAACAGCAGATAATCCCGTACTCCGGCGTCGCCTCCGGAGCCGGCGGGGCTCCCCCCGATGGCCCGCTTCACCATGCCGCCGTAGCGGGCCACTCCGTGGTGGTGGTGCACGACGTAGTCGCCCGGCTGAAGGTCCTCGAAGAAGCTCTGGGCGTCGGTACGGCGAGGCCGGGGTTGGCGGTGCGGCCGCCGCCGCCCGGTGATGTCTCCCTCGGTGAGGATGCCCAGCTTGATGTCGGGGACGACGAACCCCCGCTCGAGCGGCTGGACGACGATCCCCGACTCGCCGCCGCCCGGGAGGCCGTCCTCGAAGACCGGAAAGGCCACGCCGTGGTCGGCCAGGATGGTCCGCAACCGTCCCGCCGAGCCGGCCCCGTCGGCGGCCACCACGACCCGGAATCCCCGTCCGAGCAGGTCCCGGACCTGCCGGCCGAGCCGCTCGGGGTCGCCCAGGACGGGATCCCAGCCGGTGGCACCCAGGCTGACCGTGTCCGGCCCCTCGGCCACGTTGACCATGGTCCACGCCGGCGCCGACGTGTGGGCCAACAGCCGGTCGAACGGGAGATGCAACCGCGGCCAGTCCCGTTCCGGCGAGGCGCCCCAGGTCTGGGCGAGGGTGGCGGCCAGGGCCGCCTCCTCCTCTAGCAGGTCCTTGGCCCGGTCCCGCATACGGCGGGGCTCGACCAGCACCACCTGGGCCGACGAGCCGATGACGTCGAGCACCACGTGCTCGGCCGATGCTTGTCCTCCCGGTGTCGTCCGCTCCCCGCTCATCCACGGCAGCCACGACTCCATGCCGTCGAACGTCGCCCCTTCGGCCAGCCGTTCCCACTGCTCCCGCCCCCACGGCTCGGTCCGGATCAACGCCGCCGCCCGCTCCCGCACCTCCTCGGTGGGTAGGACCTCCCGGCAGGGGAACAGCTGGACGGCGGCCACGTCGGCCGTCGATCGCTGGTCGGACACCGAGAACCGGTTCAGACGGTCGACCTCGTCTCCCCACAGGTCGATGCGGACGGGCGCGTCGCCCGTCGACGGGAAGATGTCGACGATCGAGCCCCGGCGAGCCACTTCACCGCGGTGCTCCACCTGGTACTCCCGCCGGTAGCCGAGCTTGACCAGCCGCTCGACCAGGTCGACCGGATCGAGCTGATCACCCGGTCGCACGAGGATCGGCTCCACCTCTTCCACGTGCGGCCCCAGCCGCTGGACCAACGCCCGGACCGGGGCGACCAGCACCCGCGGCGCATGGTCCTCGACCCGCAGCCGCCAGAGCACCCGCAGTCGCCGGCCCATGGTCTCGACGCTGGGGCTCACCCGCTCGAAGGGGAGGGTCTCCCAGGCCGGGAAGAGCTCGACCGGTCCGCCCCCACCCTCCGCCCCGTCTTGAGCCTCCCCCAGGAAGGCCTCCAGGTCATGGGCCAGCCGTTCGGCCTCCGTCGTGGTGGGCACGGCGACCACCAGCGGGTGACGGCTGGACAGGTGGGCGAGCCCAGCCACGGTGAAGGCCCGGGCCGGCTCGGGAACGGCCAGCACGGCCGACGGCGCGCCGATCAGCCTCGAGATCTCCGGGTGGTGGCGGAGCAGCGGCGGCAGTGTGGCCAGCTTCACCGCCTGGAGGGTACCGGCGGCCGACGACAATGTTCTGGGGCCGTTCTCTCGGGTCAGGACCCCGGTTCGTGACCGGTTCGGGGGAGGAGCGGGTACAGATAACAGATGAGGGGCCCCGTTGAGGACCCCTCACAAGCTCAGACCTGCGGATCTCGCTAGCTCGCGAGCTCCTGGAGCCGGCGGTCGATCGACTCGCGCAGCGCGGTCAGCTCGGCGATCTCCTGCTCCGGAGTCTTGGGCCGGTCGTCGGCGCAGCACTCGCACCCACAACCGCAGGCCTCGCCGGCGTGCGTCACGACCTTCATCTCGCCGCAGCCACAGCCGCAGCCATTGCCGCTCACGCCTTCAGCCATCCTCCCTCACCTCCTTCTCGGTACAGAGTACGACCTGGCCCTTGGGGCCAGGTCAAGTCGACTGGGCCCGGTACGCCGACGTCTCGGGGAACAGCAGGTCGAGAAACCGCTCCGCCGTGGGCTGGGGCTCGTGGTTGGCCAGCCCGGGCTGCTCGTTCGCCTCGATCACGACGTAGTCGGGGCCGTCCACTGCGGGCACCAGAAGGTCTACCCCGACGACCGGAATGTCGATCACCCGGGCCACCGCCTCCGCCGCCCGGGCCACGGCGGGGTGCAGCCGCTCGGTCACATCCTCGATCGTCGCTCCCGTGTGCACGTTGGCCGTCTGGCGCACGGCAAGATCCTCCCCCTCGGGCAGGACGCGGTCCAGCTCGTAGCCCTGCTCCCGCACGACGGATTCCGTGCTCCCCTCAAGCGGGATGCGTGCCGTACCCCCGGTCGCCCGGGCCCGCCGCTCACTCAGCTCCTCAACCAACTCTCCCACCTCGGCCTCGCCGTCGCCCGTGACCCCCGGGGGGCAGCGAACGGCGGCCGCCACCACCTCGCCGCCGATGACGACAACCCGCAGGTCCTCCCCGTCGCACCGTTCCTCGAGCAGGACGTCCGAGCACACCGCCCGGGCGGCATCCACCGCTGCGGACAGGGTCTGGGCGTCCCGAACGCCGACGGTGATGCCTTGGCCGCCCTCGCCGCGCGCCGGCTTCACCACCAGTTCGCCCCATTCCTCGAGGAAGGCCACGTCCTTGTTGTCGCCGGTCGCCAACCGGCCGGCGGGGAGGTTCAGGCCGGCCGCGGCCAGGATCCGCCGGGTATGGACCTTGTCGTCGCACCGCCGGAACGCCACCGCGCTGGTCAGCTCCGAGAGCGATTCGAGCGTCGTCAGCCGCCGCCCGCCATAGGTCAAGACCATCTCGCCCGAGTCGGCGTCCAGGACCTCGACCTCGACCCCGCGCCGCAAGGCCTCGTCGACGATGATCCGCGAGTAGGGGTTCAGCTCGTCGTAGCCGCGCGGCACCACGACCGGCGTCGGTTTGTTCACGCCCAGAGGTCTACCCCGATCAGGCGGCAGTTTGATCCAGTGGGGCCGGTTCCGGCCGGGACGCCTCCTCGACCAGCCAGTCGAAGAGGGCGGTCTGGGACGCCTCAGCCACGAGCAACTCGGGGTGCCATTGGACGGCGAGCAGGCGGAGCGTCCCCACCCCTTCGATCGCCTCCACGGTGCCGTCCTCGGCCCATCCCGACGCGACCAGGCCCGCTCCCAGCACGTCGACCGCCTGGTGGTGCAACGAGTTCACGCCGACGATCTCCTTCCGCACGGCACCCGCCAGCCGGCTGCCACCGAGCACCCGCACCGTGTGCACCGCCTCCGCCCACTGCTCCTTGGCCCGGTGCTCCAGGCTGGTCACGTCGGGCAGGTGCTGGACCAGCGTGCCCCCCAGAGCCACGTTCAGCAGCTGCGCGCCCCGGCAGATGCCGAACACGGGGAGGCCCCGCTGCACCGCGACCCGGGCGAGGGCGAGCTCGTAAACGTCCCGCTCGGGATCGAGTCCCCCCACTTCGGCGTGCGCCACCGTCGCGTAGTGGGCGGGATCGACGTCGCCCCCACCGGTGAACAGGATGCCGTCGAGGCACGTGATCACGTCCGCCACCTCCTCGGCTTGAAGCACGGGAAGGACGAACGGCAACGCACCGGCTCGGATCACAGCGCTGACATAGGCCCGGTCGAGAGCTTCGAGGAACCTGTCCTCGTGGAGGCTCGGCGAGCTTGTCACCCCGATCCTCGGCTTCATAACCGGACGGTACGGTCCTCCTGTTTCAGGCGCGTTTCGTGTGTCGAAATCCTACGTTGACAGCTGGTTCGGCAGGCCTCAGCTGATGTCCTGCGTCTGCAGCCAGAGCTCCAACACGCCGAGCTCCCAGAGCTTGTTGTACCGCAACGTCGTCAGTTGGTTGGGGTTCTCGAGGAGATCTCGGACGTGCTCAGGGCGGAACAGGCCCCGGTCCCGCGCCACTGTGCTCGTCAGGGCGTCCCGTAACAGCTCGACGTAAGGCTCCCCCAGCTGCACGAGGGGCGGGACCGGGAAGTACCCCTTGGGACGGTCGATCACCTCGTGCGGGAGCACCTGGCGGGCGAAGTCCTTCAGCACCCCCTTCCCGTCGTGCGCCAGCTTGAGCTCGGCGGGGCAGGCGGCTGCCAGCTCGACCAGCTCGTGGTCCAGGAACGGGACGCGTGCCTCCAGCCCCCACGCCATGGTCGTGTTGTCCACCCGCTTGACCGGGTCCTCGACCAGCATGACCTCCGTGTCGATCCGCAGCGCCCGCTCGAGGGGCGTGTCCGCTCCTGGCCGGGAGAAGTGCTCGGCCACGAACGCCCGGCTGACGTCGGCGTCCACCAGATACTCGGGAGCCACCGCCTCGGCCACGTCATCGTGGTCCCGGTCGAAGAAGGCGGCGGCGTAGGCGTCCACCCCGTCCCCTTCGGCAGCGGCCAGCTTCTGGTACCAGTGGTAGCCGGCGAACACCTCGTCCGCGCCCTGCCCCGACTGGACCACCTTCACGTGGCGGGACACCTCCTGGGCCAACAGGTAGAAGGCGACCACGTCGTGGCTGACCATGGGCTCGCTCATGGCTGCCACCGTGGGCAGCAGGGTGTCGAGGACGCTCGCGGTCGGGATCTCAAGCTTGTGGTGGTCGGTGCCGAACCGGTCGGCCACCAGGTCCGACCAGCGGAACTCGTCGCCCTCCTCGTCGCCCAGCGACTCGAAGCCGATGCTGAAGGTGGACAGCCCGTCCTGCCCTCGCTCGCGGAGCAGGCCGACGATGAGGCTCGAGTCCAGCCCGCCGGACAGGAGGACGCCCACGGGAACGTCGGACACCAGCCGCCGCTCGACCGCCTCGCGCAGCCGGGCACCCACCGCGTCCCGCCACTCCTCGGGGCCCGTGAGCTCGTGACCCCCATCGGCGGTCACCGGCTCCCAGTAACGGGTCTCCTTCCGCCGGCCGTCGGGCTCGACCTCGAGCATGGTGGCCGGTGGCAGCTTGGTGACGCCCTTGAGGATCGTCCTCGGCGAAGGCACGACGGCGTGGAACGTCAGGTAGTGATGGAGGGCGACCGGGTCGACGGTGCTGTCGACGTCCCCCTCCACGAGCAGCGCCGGGAGAGTCGACGCGAACCGCAGCCACCCGGGCCCCTCGGCCAGGTAGAGCGGCTTCACCCCCAGGCGGTCGCGGGCCAGCAAGGCCCGCCCGCTGTCGCGCTCCACCAGGCAGAAGGCGAACATGCCCACCAGCCGGTCGACGAGCTTCGTTCCCCACTGGTGGTACCCCTTGAGCAGCACCTCGGTGTCGCTCGTGGAGAAGAACCGGTAGCCGTCTGCCTCCAGGTCGCGCCGCAGCTCGCGGTGGTTGTAGATGCAGCCGTTGAAGACGACGGACAAGCCCAGCTCGGGATCGACCATCGGCTGGTCCCCCCGTCGGGACAGGTCGATGATGGCCAGGCGCCGGTGGCCCAACGCCACGGAGCCGGCCGACCAAACGCCGGCGCCATCGGGCCCGCGCGACGCCAGGCGCCCGGCCATGGCCGCGGCCACCTCGGGCCGCCCCGGCCGGCTGTCGAACCGGAGCTCACCGCTGATGCCGCACATCTCACCTCCCGCTCGGGCGCGCCCCGCCAAGCCCCGGTCCCCAGTCCCGTACCCAACCC
>JALZEC010000140.1 GCA_030862235.1 Actinomycetota bacterium
ACCATGGGCAAACGGCTGGGCGATCCGGCCGACCCCCTTCTGGTCAGCGTGCGCTCGGGGGCCAAGTTCTCGATGCCGGGGATGATGGACACCGTCCTGAACCTGGGGCTGAACGACGAGTCGGTCAAGGGCCTGGCCGCTCAGACGAGCGACGAGCGCTTCGCCTACGACAGCTACCGCCGGTTCGTCCAGATGTACGGCCGCATCGTGTTGGGCATCCCCGGGGAGGAGTTCGAGCATCCTTTCGAGAAAGCCAAGGAGGGGGTGGGCGTCCGCTCCGACGCCGAGATCCCGGCCGACGTCCTGGCCGAGCTGGTCGACACCTTCAAAGACGTCGTGCTCCGCCACACCGGCGAGCCCTTCCCGCAGGAGCCGGGTGACCAACTCCGGGGGGCGATCGAGGCGGTGTTCCGTTCGTGGAACGGCAAGCGAGCGGTCGACTACCGGGTCCGGGAGCGCATCCCCCACGATCTGGGGACCGCCGTCAACGTCCAGGCCATGGTCTTCGGCAACCGGGACGACAATTCCGGTACCGGCGTCGGGTTCACCCGCGACCCGGCCACCGGCGCCAAAGGCGCGTACGGCGACTTCCTTGTGAACGCGCAGGGGGAGGACGTCGTCGCTGGCATCCGCAACACCCTGAAGCTCGAGGAGATGCGCAACCTCTTCCCCTCGATCTACGACGAGTTGCTGGAGATCTTCCAGCGGCTCGAGCGGCACTACCGGGACATGTGCGATACCGAGTTCACCATCGAGCAGGGCCGGCTGTGGATGCTCCAGACTCGGGTGGGCAAGCGCACCGGGGTTGCCGCCCTGCGGATGGCGGTGGACATGACCTCGGAGCCGGAGATCAACCTCACCCAGGAGGAGGCGATCCAGCGGATCACGGCTGAGCACCTCGAAGGTGTGCTCCACCCCCAGTTTGCCGAGAAGGACGTGGAGGTGATCGCCACCGGCCTGGCCGCGTCACCGGGCGCCGCCGTCGGCCGGGCCTACTTCAGCGCGGACGCGGCCGAGGCCGCCGCCGCCCGCGGGGAGAAGGTCATTCTCGTCCGTACCGAGACGTCCCCCGAGGACGTCCACGGCATGATCGTGGCCCAGGGCATCCTCACCGCCCGCGGAGGCCTCGTCAGCCACGCCGCGGTCGTGGCTCGGGGTTGGGGCAAGCCCGCCGTGGTGGGGGCCGAGTCGGTGCGCATCAGCGGCAACTCGTTCGAGGCGGGCGGCGTCACCATCAACGAGGGGGACGTGATCTCGCTCGACGGCACGTCGGGTCGGGTCGTGGGCCGAGAGGTGAAGCTCAGCCTGGCCGAGCCGCCGCCCGAGTTCGGGACGATCCTCAGCTGGAGCGACGCCGTGAGGGCGGGCAAGATGGCCGTGCGGGCCAACGCCGACACCGGCGCGGACTCCGCCGTCGCCCGGGCCTTCGGGGCCGAGGGGATCGGCCTGTGCCGTACCGAGCACATGTTCCTCGGTGACCGGCTACCGATCGTCCGGCGGATGATCCTCGCCGAGACCGACGAGGAGGAGACAGCCGCCCTCGAGGAGCTCCGCCAGGCCCAGAAGGCGGACTTCATGGGCATCCTGGAGGCGATGGACGGCCTGCCCGTCACCGTCCGCCTGCTCGACCCGCCGCTGCACGAGTTCCTGCCCCGGATCGAGGAGCTGGCAGTCAAGGCCGCCACCAGCTCCCTGACAGAGGAGGAGAAGGCCCAGTACCGGGCGGCCCAGATGTGGCACGAACAGAACCCCATGCTCGGTACTCGGGGCGTCCGCCTCGGCGTGGTCAAGCCCGGCCTCTACGCCATGCAGGTCCGGGCCCTGATGGAAGCGGCCGCCGACCGGGTCAACGCCGGCGGCAACCCCGTCGTCGAGATCATGATCCCGCTCACGGTCACCCGGGAGGAGCTGGCCCTGGCCCGCGGGTGGGTGGAGGAGGCCGTCGCCCGGGCGACCGCGGGGGTCGAACATCCCGTCGACGTCACCATCGGCACCATGATCGAGACACCCCGGGCGGCCATCCGGGCGGACGAGATCGCCGAGGAAGCGGACTTCTTCTCGTTCGGCACCAACGACCTCACCCAGATGACATTCGGGTTCAGTCGGGACGACGTGGAGGGCAGGATGATGTCCGCCTACCTCGAGCTCGGCCTCCTCAAGCGCAACCCGTTCGAGACCATCGACCCAACGGGCGTGGGCGAGCTCGTCCGGGAAGGCGTCAAGCGGGGCCGGTCGACCAAGCCCAACCTCAAGGTGGGTGTCTGCGGTGAGCACGGAGGCGACCCCGAGTCCATCGACCTGTTCCACTCCGCGGGGCTGGACTACGTGTCGTGTTCGCCTTTCCGCGTGCCCATCGCCCGCCTGTCCGCGGCCCAGGCCGTTCTCGGCGCGGCGTCTGCCGGCGCACCCTCAGCAACCGCCTGATCACCGCCGGCTTGCGTGTTTGATCTGGCCCGGGCGGCGGTCGAAGGGGCGCTGACGGCGGGGGCGGCATACGCCGACGCCCGCTTCGCCGTCATCGCCAACGAGGGCCTCCACGCCCGCAACGGAGTGCTCGAGGGGCTGCGCCAGACCGAGTCGGCAGGCGTCGGCGTGCGGGCGCTGATCGGCTCGTCGTGGGGCTTCTTCGCCGTCTCGGAGCCTTCCGAGGCGCAGGCCCGCGCTGCTGGGACGGAGGCCGCGGCGATCGCCCGGGCCTCGGCCCGCGTGCCCGGCCCACCTCTCGAGCTGGTCGACGTTCCGGTGGTGGAGGCCGAGTGGCGGTCGGCGTGGCGCGAGCACCCGGCTGAGGTGTCCATGGCGGAACGGGCCGATCTCCTCGTCGATGTCACCACGACGCTCGCCGCCGTGCCCGGAGTGAGCGTGGGCGAGGCGAGCCTGGCCGGCTGGGACACCCAGAAATGGTTCGTCTCGAGCCAGGGCCACCGCATCTTCCAGCACGTGGTCGAGACGGGCGTGAACATGAGCGCCACGGCGGTGGGGGAGCATGAGACGCAGCGCCGGTCCTACGGGGGCATCGGCGGGTACTACGGCACGCGGGGCTACGAGCTGGTGCGCGAGGCCGACCTACCTGGCAACGCCCAGCGGGTGGGAGAGGAGGCGGTCGCCCTGCTCTCCGCCCCCGAGTGCGAGCCGGGGGTCACTGACGTCATCCTCGGCAGCGAGCAGCTCGCCCTCCAAGTGCACGAGTCGGTCGGCCACGCCATCGAGCTCGACCGGATCCTCGGGTGGGAGGCGGCCTTCGCCGGTACGTCCTTCCTCGACGTGAGCCAGCTGGGAACCCTGCGATACGGCTCCGACCTGATGAACATCACCGCCGACGCCACCCTGCCGGGCGCCCTGGGCTCGTTCGGATACGACGACGAGGGCACACGGGCACAGAGGGTGGACATCGTGCGCGACGGCATCTGGGTGGGCGTGCTGTCGGGCCGGGACTCGGCTGCGGTCACCGGCCTGCCGCCCGGAGGCATGGTTCGAGCCGAGAGCTGGAGCCGGCTCCCGATGGTCCGCATGACCAACGTGGGACTGGTTCCTGGAGATTCGTCGCTGGAGGAGATGGTCGCTGCTACCGACAACGGCCTCTACATGGATACCAACCGCTCGTGGTCGATCGACGACAAGCGCCTGAACTTCCAGTTCGGCTGCGAGGTCGGGTACGAGATCAAGGGAGGCAAGCTCGGCCGGAGGTTGCGCAACCCCACCTATACGGGCATCACGCCTCAGTTTTGGGCGTCGATGGACATGGTGGGGGGCGAGGACGAGTGGATCTTCTGGGGGACTCCCAACTGTGGCAAGGGGCAGCCCATGCAGATCGGCCACACCGGCCACCCGGCGGTGCCTGCCCGGTTCCGGCGGGTGCGGGTCGGGGTGAAGGGCCGGTCGTGACCGACGTGAAGTTCGACGGCGGGGAAGAGCTGCTGGTGGTGTGCGACCGGGTGCTCGAGCTCGTGGGCGACCGGGCCGAGGCCGAGGTCACCGTCAGGTCGGGCCGCTCGGGGCTCACTCGGTTCGCCAACTCTCACATCCACCAGAACGTGGCCGAGAGCGGGCGCTGGGCGCGCCTGAAGGTGATTGTGAACGGTCGGCAGGCGACCGCCGGCACTAGCCGGCTCACCGCCGGGCTGGAGTCGCTGGTCGAGCGTGCTCTGCGGGCGGCCGACCTCCGCCCCGTCGACCCCGGGTGGCCAGGGCTGGCCCCCCCGGCATCCGCCGGCTCCGGGCCCGATGAGCGCTACGACGAGGTGACATTCCTCGCCGAGCCCGACCTCCGAGCGGAGATCGTGCACGCCTTCGTGGAGGAGGGCGACGGCCTGGAGGCAGCCGGGTTCTGCGAGACCGGGGGGTCGGTCCACGCCTTCGCCAACTCAGCCGGACAGCGGGTCTGGTTCCCATGGAGTCGGGCCGTCATCGAGGGTATCCACCGGTCGCCCGGTTCCGACGGGAGCGGCCAGCAGATCTCGGCCCGGGTCGATCGGCTCGATGGTTCGGCCGCCGGCCGGGCCGCAGCCGAGAAAGCACGCCGAGGCGAGGACGCGCTCGAGCTGGAGCCCGGGTCGTACGAGGTGATCCTCGAGCCGGCGGCAGTCGTCGACATGCTGGATTTCCTGACCGGCCACGGTTTCAACGCCAAGCACCACGCTGAGGGGCGGTCGTTCGTCGAGCTCGGCCGTGCCCAGTTCGATCCCCAGGTGTCGATCTTCGACGATCCCACCGACCCCCGCTCGCTCGGTTACCCATTCGATGCCGAGGGCACCCCCTGCCGGCTCCTCGACCTGGTGCGCTCGGGCGTGTCGGTCGCCCTGGCCCACGACCGGCGGACGGCGGCCGCCGTCGGTACTGGGAGCACTGGCCACGCCGTCGTGGGCGGGGAGATCTCGGGACCGGTGCCGACCAGCGTGTTCCTCCAGCCCGGTGACCGCTCGCCCGCGTCGATGATCGCCGCCGTCGATCGGGGCCTGCTCGTCACCGAGTTCTGGTACACCCGGATCCTCGATCCGAAGACCCAGGTCGTCACCGGCCTCACCCGCAACGGCCTGTTCCTCATCGAGGACGGGAAGGTGACCTCCGGAGTGCGGAACCTGCGGTTCACCCAGTCCTATGTCGAGGCCTTGGCGGCGGGCAACGTGTTGGGCGTGGGCAATGACGGCCGGCTCGCCGGAGAGTCCCAGTTCTTCGCCCCCACCGTCCACCTCCGCTCATGGAACTTCACCGGCGGAGCCCGGGGCTGAGGGCGGCGGGTGCCGCCCTGGTCGTCGTCGCCCTGGCCCTCGGCGCCTGCGGGGGTGGGGACAGTGGAAAAAGGGACGAGGTCGCCCCCAACTCAGACTTTGGCCTGGCAGACGACGAGATCGCTCAGGCTGCCAACTTCCGGCTCACCGACTTCCCCCCCGGCTGGCAGCGCAGTCCAGGCGCGGTGGACCCACCCGACAGCCCCGAGGATCGCCGATTCGACGAGTGCATGGGCCGCCCGCAGGCCTCCGAGGTACGCACGTCGATCGCCAACTCGGACAACTTCGCCACCGGGCAGCTCTCCCGCGCCAACTCGGCCGCCCAGCTCGTCCGCACCGAGCAGATCGCTCGGGATGACTTCGCCGCCCTCCGGGGCGAGCGAGCCGTCCCGTGCCTCGCGGAGCGGCTCGACGCCGAGCTGGCGACCCAGACACCCCAGGGTGGACAGCCGTTCACCCGGCGCTCCCTCGAACGCTTCGAGGTGGACAATGTGGCCGACGAGACCATCGGCTTCAGGATGGTGGTGGATGCCCCGTCGGTCGGGCCGTCGGCCACCGTCGTGGTGGACCAGGTCTTCGTCCGAAAGGGAAGGGTGGAGATCTCGACCTCGTTCATCGAGCCAGAGCGGCCTTTCCCGGCCGAGCTCCGCCAGTCCCTACTCCGCAAGCTCGTCGAACGAGCCGGGTAACAGCCACCCGGAGCGGCACCGCCGCCCCCTCACCGCCCGTAAGGCGTATCCTGTACGCCGGGGGCGAGCCACTACCAGAGTCGAATTTGTCACATAGGAAGACAATGCCCAGGACGATCATCCGCTGCTCCGAGTGTTACGCCCGTGTCGTCGCCGAGTCCGACGACGACGAGAAGAACGCCCTTTGGCTGCACAGCCTGTCCGGGCGCTGCCGAGCCAAGCAGACGCCGAAGACCGAACGGCCGCGCCGGAAGGAGCGTTTGGAGGCGATGCTCGGGGAGGAGTGGGGCTGAGCTGAGCCCGGAGGGCGGCCCGTAGCCGCCGCCCTCTCTTTCCAGGCGCGCTCTAGGCTCCATTTGTGACTAGAGGCGCGAGGCGACGCCGGCGGGACGAGCAAGGCGCGCCGATCCAACCACTGCTGCGGTTTGCGCCGCCCCTTCCTGTGGAAAGACGTCTCCGCTAGATGTCAACCCTCGAGGCGCCGCCCGCCCGATCGCACGAACCGGCCGAACCCCCCGAACCGCCCGAAGCGTCACGCCACTCCGTTACCACCATCCCTTCCGTCGGTCCGGCGGCTGACGCCGCGCCCGTCCTTCTCCTGCGCGTGCGCCACGTCTCCCGGCGATTACTCCGGCGGTCGGTTCGTTTTGCCGGACGCAGCGCCTGGATGGTCGGCAGGTGGACGGCCACCGTCGCCCTCGTGGGCAGCGCCGTCGCCGCCGGTGGCGTGGTGACCGCCCGTTCCGCCAGCCACCTCGTCCGAAACTCGGCGACCGCGGTCCCTCCCAAGCCGATCAGCCTGGAGCCCCTCGCCACCCGGTCGGTCATCTACGCCCGGGACGGGAGCGTCCTCACCGTCCTGCACGCCGAGGAGGATCGTCAGCCGATCCCCCTCCATCAGGTGCCGCCGCACGTCGTCCAGGCGGTGCTCGACGCCGAGGACGAGCGCTTCTTCGAGCACGGACCCCTCGACCTGCGCGCCATGTTGCGAGCGGCGGTCAACAACATCGACGCCGGCAGCATCACCGAGGGTGGTTCGACGATCAGCCAGCAGCTCGTGAAGACGGAGCTGCTGACAGCGAAGAAAGACGTCAACCGCAAGATCAAGGAGGCCGTGCTCGCCGTCCAGCTGGAGAAGCAGTACTCGAAGCACGAGATCCTCGAGCGCTACCTCAACACCGTCTACTTCGGCAACGGCGCCTATGGAGTGCAGGCGGCGGCCGAGACGTACTACAGCGTCGACGTCGGCCAGCTGACCAAGGGTCAGGCCGTCCTCCTGGCCGGTCTGATCCGCTACCCGGGTGGGTCGGACCCCTTCGTCAACCCGGAGGAAGCCCGCAACCGGCGGGCGCTGGTGACCGACCGCATGGAGTTCCTCGGCCATCTGACCGCAGAGGAGGCGGAGCAGATCAAGGGCGAGCCGCTTCCGACCCCGCGCCCGCCGGAACCCCCGAAGAGCAGCGATTACTTCGCCGAGAAGGTCAAGCAGGAGCTCCTGGCTGCCGAGTGGCTCGGTGCGACGCCGCAGGAGCGGTACGACGCGGTGTTCAAAGGGGGCCTGTCCATCCACACGACCCTTGACGTGAACGCCCAGCGCGCGGCCGAGAACGCGGTGGCGTCGCTCCTGCCGGATGATCCCCGGCGCTTTACCGCCGCCCTGGTGTCCGTCGAGCCTTGGACGGGCGCGGTGCGAGCCCTGGTCGGCGGAGCCAACTTCGACCAGGTCAAGTTCAACCTCGTCACCGACGGCGACGGCCGTCAGACCGGCTCGTCGTTCAAGACCTTCACCCTGATCGCTGCCCTCGAGTCCGGCTACCTGCCCGTCGACCTCATCGACGGCGGCGCCCCGTGCCCCATCGCCAACCCTCAGGCGGTCGACCCCATCTGGTCTCCGTCCAACGTGGAGGGCCAGGGGGCGGGGGTGATGACCCTGTCGGCCGCCACCGCGTCCTCGGTCAACTGCGCCTTCGCCCGGCTCATCAAGCTCGTGGGTCCCGAGAAGGTCGTCGACGTCGCCCGACGGATGGGCATCACGAACCCACTTGGCGCCCACCTATCGCTCACGCTGGGCAGCGAGACCGTCACCCCCCTCCAGATGGCCAGCGCCTACGGCACGCTCGCCGCCGACGGAGTGCGCCGGCAGCCCCACTTCGTGGAGCGGGTCCAGTCCCGCGACGGGACCGAGATCTTCCGTCACGAGGACAAGCCGGAACGGGTGATCTCGGAGCAGCATGCCCGGGTGGTCAACCAGGTGCTGACGCAAGTGGTCCAATCCGGGACGGGGACGGCGGCCGCTCTCCCCGGTCGTCAGGTGGCGGGCAAGACGGGTTCGACTGACGACAACGCCGACGCCTGGTTCGTCGGCTTCACGCCGCAGCTGTCCACTGCGGCCTGGATGGGCGCCCCCGAGGGCCGGGTCTCGATGTACAACGTCGGGGTGTTCCCCCGGGTGTACGGCGGTACCTACCCCGCCATGATGTGGCGGGCGTTCATGAGCGTCGTGCACGAGGGGCAGCCCTTCCAGACCTTCCCTGCCCCCGGGCCCCTCCCACGAGAGGGCCACGAGCTCACCCTCACCCCGGCCCAGACGGGCGCCAACCTGCCCCCGTCGGTCCTTCGCCGGCGGTGAGCGGCCAGCGCTGATCCGGCCGCACATCAACCAGCAAGCCCGTTAGGCTTCGGAGGTTCATGCGTGCGTTCGGACGCTTGTTCTGCGTCGTCGTGGTGGCGGGCCTCGGGCTGGCGGTTTCCGCCCTCCTCCTGGCACCCCAGGTCCGCGCCTTCTTCACCGCGGGCGCGACGCGTGCCGGCGACGAGGTGGATCTTCAGGACCTGGCTACGCGCTCGGTGGTGTACGCCCGGGACGGGAGCGTCCTGGCCACGCTCCACGCTGAGGAGAACCGCCGGCCCGTCCCGCTCGACCAGGTGCCGCCCCACGTGGTCCGAGCCGTCCTAGACGCCGAGGACGAGCGGTTCTTCGAGCACGGCGCCATCGATCTCCGCGGTCTCACCCGGGCCCTCGTCAACAACGTGGGGGCGGGCGGGATCTTCGAGGGCGGTTCGACGATCACCCAGCAGCTGGTCAAGACGGCCCTCCTCAGCCCCCGCCGGGATCTCAGCCGCAAGATCCAAGAGGCGGCCCTGGCCATCCGCCTCGAGGAGCAGATGTCAAAGGAGGAGATCCTCGAGCGGTACCTGAACACGGTCTACTTCGGCAACGGCGTGTACGGGCTCGAGGCGGCGGCGGAGAAGTACTACGGGACCACCGCCCGTGAGCTCACCCTCAGCCAGGGTGTGCTGCTGGCCAGTCTCATCCGCAACCCGGTGGGCGGTGACCCATTCACGGAGCCGGAGGAGGCGAAGAACCGGCGGGCTCTCGTTACCGACCGCATGCTCGAGCTGGGCCATGTCAGCGCCGAGGAGGCGGAGGCGATCAAAGCTGAGCCCCTCCCCACCCCCCCTCCGGAACGCCAACCGCAAGGCAGCGACTACTTCACTGAACACGTCAAGCAGCTCTTATTGGGTGACGAGCGCCTCGGCGCCACCGCCCAGGAACGCACTCGGGCCGTGTTCAAGGGGGGCCTCGCCATCCACACCACCCTCGACGCCGCGTACCAGCGGACGGCCGAGGCCAAGGTGGCGGAGATCATTCCCGATACCCACGGCGAGTTCACCGCCGCCCTCGTGTCCATCGAACCGGCGACGGGAGCGGTTCGAGCGATGGTGGGGGGCACGGGGTTCGACCGGTCCAAGTTCAACCTCGTCACGCAGGGAGGGCGGCAGACAGGCTCCTCCTTCAAGGTCTTCACCCTCATCGCCGCCCTGGAGGCAGGCAACATTCCGAACGACACCATCTTGGGCACGGCCCCGTGCGTCATCCCCAATCCGGAGGCTGTCGACCCCATATGGGAGCCGAAGAACGTGGAGGGCCAGGGGGGCGGCGTCCTGACCCTGACGGAGGCGACGGTGAACTCGGTGAACTGCGCCTACGCCCGGCTGATCAAGATCCTCGGCCCCCAGAAGGTGGTCGAGGTGGCCAAGCGGATGGGTGTAACCAGCCCCCTGCAGCCGAACCTCTCGCTCACCCTGGGCACGGACGACGTGACGCCGCTGGATATGGCCTCGGGCTACGCCACCCTCGCCGCCGACGGTGAGCGCCACGAGCCCTATTTCATCGACCGGGTCGAGGGCGCCGACGGGAAGTTGATCTTCAAGAACGAAGCCAAGGTGGAGCGGGCCATATCCGCTCAGCACGCCCGTACGACCAACCAGATCCTCACCCAGGTCGTGAGCCGAGGGACGGGCACGGCGGCGTACATCCCCGCCTGGGCGGGGGGAGTGGCGGGGAAGACCGGCTCGACCGACAAGAACACCAACGCCTGGTTCGTGGGCTTCACGCCGGAGCTGTCGACCGCAGTGTGGATGGGATCACCCACGGACTACATCGAGATGTCGAACGTGGGCGGCATCCGGGTCTACGGCGGGACGTATCCGGCCATGGTGTGGGGCGCCTACATGCGGGAGCTGGTCGCCGGCAAGGCTCCGCAGCGCTTCCCCCTGCCCGACCCCATCACCACCCGTCCCCCGAAGATGCTGCTGATGCAAGGGGAGCGTCCGCCGCCGCCCGACCCTGAGCCGTCGCTGCTGCCCGTCATCGAAGCCCCCTTCGGGGCGTCCACCACGCTTCCCGGGACGGTCGACATTTTGCGAGACCTGCCCGCCACCACCCTCGAGCGGCCGCGCGCCACCCGTCCGACCCGTCCCCCGGACACGTCGTACACGATCCCGACCTTCCCGTTCCCCTTCGACGACGATGAGGACGAGACTCCGCGGACGAGCCGCACGTCCCGGCCGCCACGGGATCGCGACACGACCATCCCCGAGGACTAGGCGCTGAGCGCGTTCGACGACCTCCTGCAGGTGCAGGAGCACGACACTGCCCTCGACCGACTCCGCCATCGGCGGGTGACCCTTCCCGAACGGGCCGATCTCACCCAGCTCGAGGAGGAGGTGGCTTCGCTCGAGCAGAGGCTCGCCGAGGTCCGGGAGCAACGGGATGTCGTCGCGCGCCGGCAGAAGCGGCTCGAAGACGAGCTGGCCTCCGTCGAGGCGAAGACCGCCGAGATCGAGAAGCGGCTCTATTCGGGGGCGGTGACAGTCCCTCGGGAGCTGCAGGCCATGCAGGGCGAGGTCGAGTCCTTGCGCCGCCGGCGGAGCGACCTCGAAGACCAGGTCCTGGAGGCGATGGGGGAGCGCGAGCCTCTGGACGACGAGGTCGGCCGCCTCGAGGCGGAGCGGACCTCCCGGGACGCCGAGGGCGGGCGCCTGCGGGCGGCCATCGCCGAGGCGGAGGCGGCCATCGATGCCGAGATGGCGAGCGAGCGGGAGGCGCGGGAGGCGCTTGCGGCCGTGCTCCCCGACGAGCTCTCGTCCCTGTACGAGCAGCTGCGGGCCAGGCTGGGAGGAATCGGCGCCGCTCGGCTTGTCAACGGCCGCTGCAGCGGCTGCCACCTGACCCTGCCCGCCACCGAGCTCGACCGAATCCGCAAGGAGCCCCCGGACGCCCTCGTGCGCTGCGAACAGTGCGGGCGGCTACTGATCCGCCCCGGGCAGTAGTGCGTGCTCCTGTGGTTCGCCGGTGCCGCCGTGGTGCTGGTGTGGGTGGTGTTCCACGACCCGGCCATCGACCACCGGGTGTTGATCGCCGGAGCGCTGCTCCCTGACCTGATCGACGCCCCCTTGGGCGGCGCCCGCGTCGCCCACACCCTGCTGGCCAGCGCCCTGCTGCTCGTCGCCGTCGTGCTCCTCACTAGGGGTCGGCGGGCCGCCCGCCGGCGGTGGCTGGCCTTGCCCATCGGCACATTCCTCCACTTGCTGGTCGATGGCGTATGGGCCCGTTCCGCCACCTTCTGGTGGCCCTTCCTGGGGGGCGAGCTGTCGGCCCCGCTCCCATCCTTCGATCACGGGATGACGGTGCTCGTCCTCGAGGAGCTGGCCGGAGCCATCGCCCTGGTCTGGTTCTGGCGCCGCTTCCGCCTGGCCGAACTCGAGAACCGTGCCGTCTTCCTCAGGACGGGGCGCCTGCCTCGTGACTAGAGCCGAGCTGAGCTGGTGAGCCGGGAGAGATCGGAGGCACCACGCCGGCCGTTCGGCGCTGACCGGGCAGCAACGCCCGGTAGTGCTTGGTCAGCAGCGGTCCGCCCACCGCCGTGACCAGCACGTAGGCGGCGGCCAGCGCCCCGAGGCGCTCACCATCGGCCGTCATAGTCCCCAGGCTGGCGATGACGATGGAGAACTCGCCCCGGGCGACGAGCGCGGTCCCCGCCCGCACTCGTCCGGGCGGCGCCACGCCGGCCCGACTGGCGCCCACCCAACCAGTGGCGATCTTGGTGCCAGCGGTGACCGCGGCCAGGGCGAGGGCGGGGAGAGCCACGTCGAGGAGCGATCCCGGACGGATCTGGAAGGAGAAGAAGAGGAAGAAAGTGGCGGCGAACAGGTCGCGCAGCGGTCCGATCAGAGCCGCGGCCCGCCGTTGGACCGGCCCGGAGAGCGCCAGCCCGACGAGGAACGCGCCGATGGCGGCGGAGACCTGCAGCCGCTGGGCAACGCCGGCCACGAGCAACGTGAGTCCGAACACCGAGAGGAGGAGGGCCTCGTCGGAGCCGCGGGCGAGGGCGCCGCTCAAGTGTTCACCCCACCGGAGGGCGGCGGCGAAGATCGCAACCATGGCGGCGAGGGCCACGGCCACCGCTCCGGCGATCGCTCCCGCCCCCCCGCCCGCCAAGACGGCGGCCACCACCGGCAGGTAGGCGGCCATGGCGAGATCCTCGATGACGAGGAGGTTCAGCACAGTGGGGGTCTCCCGGTTGCCCAATCGCCCCAGGTCGGTGAGCACCTTGGCCGTGACCCCGGACGAGCTCACCCAGCAGACGCCCCCAAGCAGCACCGCGGCCTTGGTGTCCCAGCCCAGGAGCCATCCGGCGACGAGCCCGGGGGTGAAGTTGGCGAGGGCGTCGACCAGGCCCGGCACCGCCCCTGACCGCAGCCCGGCCCGAAGCTCGCCCGCGCTGTACTCGAGGCCAAGGGCCAGCAGCAGCAGGAGCACCCCGATCTCCGCCCCCAGGGAGATGAACTCGGTGCTGAGATCGAGAGGTGCCACCCCTCCCTCGCCAACGGCCAGCCCGGCCAACAGGTAGAAGGGGATGGCGGTGATTCCCCAGCGGGAGGAGAGGCGGGCCAGGAGGGCGAGCCCCAAGGCGACGGCCCCGAGCTCGATGAAGATCGCCGGAGCGTCGCCAGCGGCGGCCCCGACGAGACTCACCTCTCCAAGAGATCGCGAAGCCGCCCGAGACCCTCCGTCGTGCCGATGGCCACGGCGACGTCACCGGCCTCGAATACGAAATCGGCGCCAGGCGCAGGCACGGTTGTTTCGGCGCGAATGACGGCGACAATCGAGGCTCCGGTGTGCGTCCGGTAGCGGCCGTCTCCGATGGTCCGCCCCACGGCGCTGGACCCGGTCGGGATGGTGAACCAGTCCAGGGCGAGCCCCCGCACCCGCTGGAGGGCCACCAGCGCCTCGGCGATGTGAACCGCCCCGAGCAGCTCGGCCAGCGTCTGGGCGTCGTCGGCGTCCAGACGTAGGACCGTCGAGCAGGCGTCCGGGTCCTCCCGGCCGTAGACGACGATGTCCCTCCACCCGCCGCGGTGGGACACCACTGCCACCCGTTCCCCGCTCGACGCGGTGAACTCGTGCCGGACGCCCACGCCGGGCAATGCCGTCTCGGTCACTTCGGCCATTGCCGCCCTCCCGTTCTCAAGATCAGGCGGAGGGTGAGAGCCCGGCCGCTCGGAGCCGGTCGCCGACCTCTGCCGGAATCGCCACCTGCCAGCCGGACGCCCGCAGGTCCTGGGCCCGCACTGTCATCTCCCCGGCCTCCCTACCGGCGTAGCGGAACCGGAATACCCACCGCTCTCCCTGGTCGATGACCTCGTAGAGGCGTTTGATCGACTCTCGTCGGACCCCACCCAGGTTCAGCCAGCCCGGTCCGGCCGGCCGGGCGACATCGATCTCGACGTCGTAGGGCGTGGGGTTGATGACCGACAGGCGTGGGACGAACGAGGGGAGGCGGGTCGCCTCGGTCGTGACGAGCACGCCGGCCGCCAGCGCAGCGATGCCGGCAACGGCCAGAAGCCCCTGGCCCAGGGTGCGGGACTGCGGACGGCGGGGACGGGCAACCGTAGGGTTCACGAGCTGTTCCTCCGATGGCGAGCGGCGGTCCCGCCCGGTGGGCGCGACCGGGGGTACTAGGCGTGAGCGCGGAGGAGGCACGGAGGGCCGCGGCGGCGCACCAGGCCCCGTCGGCCGGTTGGAGCCCCGGCGACGGAGACTGCGAGGGCCAGGGCGAGGGCTAGCGCGACCAATGCCGCAGCCGGCGGCGGGGTGAAGGCGCCGGGGTCGGCGGTCAGCGCCGGGCTGCGGGGGGCCACGCGCGTGAGCACACCCCCCGCGGGCAAAGGCACGGCGGTGACGTTCACGGCCTCGCTACCCGACGGTGCTGCTGCGGCCTCCGCGGCGGCGACTCTCACCCAGAGGGAGACCCAGTCCGACGCGCCCGCCCCGGCGGCCACCGCGCACGCCAGAGCGGCGGCAAGGAGCAGGTGCCGAGCCGGGGACGCCACTGGCTGCCAGCCTAGGCCGCGGCTCGCGGCCAGTCCGCGGCCGCGTCTGGTTCCGCTCAGCGGCCTTCGCGTGCCTGGAACAGGTGGTAGAGGAGGATGAGCTGGGTGATGGCCAGGGGTTCGGACCGTTCGCCGTTGTCGATGGTGCCCAACGACTCCGGTACGAGATCGTCGACGCCCAGCTCGTCCCAGATCTGCTCCTCGACCTCCCTGGTGATCTCCCTACGGGCGTAGGAGTGGATGTGGAGGGCGTCGACCGGCTTGTCGAACTCGTCGCGGTCGAGGCGCAGGTGCATGGCCTCCCGGTGATCGTCGGTGAGGATTCGGGACAGACTGGGGTGGGAGATCGTGGGCCGGAGCAGGAGGTTGGCGCTCAGCGGCGTCTCGTCCGCGTTCTCCCACCTCTCCAGCGCCGCCCAGGACTTCTCGAACTCCTCCTCGCACTCCTCGCGGTACTTGTCGAGATCGGTGGCCGCCTCGGCCTTTGGGGGCGCCGGCTTGAACCCGTCGTCCAGCCCCTCGGGCAGGGGGTCGCGCCCGGCGATGGGGCAGAACCGCACGACGATGTCGGCGTTGGCCCGCTGAGGGCGGATGAAGGCGGCGGACTCGACCTCGCGCCGCTTGAGG
Source organism: Actinomycetota bacterium (assembly GCA_030862235.1). Taxonomy (GTDB): domain Bacteria; phylum Actinomycetota; class Acidimicrobiia; order Acidimicrobiales; family AC-14; genus JALZEC01. The sequence continues at coordinate 15,224 of JALZEC010000140.1, forward strand.
TCCTTCTTGACCTCCTCCGGCGTATAACCCCGCTTCTGCGTGTCCCGCTTGACCTTCCACTGGAACCGCACTGGTTCCGGGGGGTCGAGGTAGACGGTGGCGTCGAAGCAGGCGCGGGCGAGCTTCGAGTAGAGGGGCAACAGGCCCTCGATGATCACGAACTCACGCGGCTCGACCAGAACCGGGCGGTCGAGGGTTCCGTCCTCGTGGTTGTAGACGGGCTTGAGGATGGGATTCCCCATGGCCAGGAGCTGGAGGTGCTGCTCCATGACCTCGACGTAGTTGCAATCCGGGTGCAGGGGGGTGAACGACTTGTTCTTTCGTTCCATCCGGTCGTAGCGGTGGTAGTCGTCGACGCAGATCGACGTGATCTGGTCCGGGCCGAGGGCCTCGACCAGGCCCTTGGTGATCGTGGTCTTGCCCGCCGCGCTGTCCCCGGCGATGGCCAGCATGATCGGCCTCGTCGCGGTCTGGCCGTTGCTCCGCCAGGCCCTCTGCATGGTGATCGGCTTGTCGGGCATCGCCCTCACCCCCCCATCTGCTCGTGGCACTCGGTCCGGCACTGCTGAATCATGCGGGCAGGGCCTCCGAGGCGCGCTTGCGAAGGGTGGCGACGGCGTCGGTGAGCCCCCCTTCGTGCTTGTAGAGACCGGACCCGGCGACGAGGATCCGGGCACCGGCGGCCACGGCGCCGCCGATCGTGTCCGCGTTGATCCCGCCGTCGACCTCGAGCTCGACCTGGTGACCGGAGGCGGCGATGGCCTCTGCCGCCTCCGTGATCTTCGGTTCCATGGTGTTGATGTACGCCTGCCCGCCGAACCCAGGATTGACGGTCATCACCAGGACCAAGTCAGTCAGGTCGAGCACGTGGCGGACCATCTCGAACGGCGTGTGCGGGTTCAGGGCCACGCCCGACTTGGCTCCCATCTCCCGGATGGAGGAAAGGGTGCGGTGGAGGTGGGTGCACGCCTCGGCGTGAACGATCACCAGGCCGCAGCCGGCGTCGACGTAGCGCGAAAGCAACTCGTCGGGCTCCACGACCATCAGGTGAGCCTCGAAGAAGAGCGACGTGTGCGGGCGGCAGGCGGCGATGACGTCAGGCCCGAACGTCAGGTTGGGGACGAAGCGGCCGTCCATCACGTCCCACTGGATGCGGTCGACGCCGGCCTCCTCCAGCGCCGCGCACTCCTCGCCCAGCTTGGCAAAGTCGGCCGGCAGCACTGACGGAACGATGGCGATACCGTTCGGCGCGGTCGTCGAGGTCGAACTTTCGGACTCTTCGCTCATCGTGTCCCTCCGGGCGCGGTCCACCCGGGACAAGCGGGGTCCCGGACAACCGACACTAGGAGGTACCTACCCTGACGAACATCCCCCTGAGCGGGGACTCCCGGGGGGATAGCGTGTTCCCGTCTGTGGGAGAGCCAGCCCTGTCCGGATCAGCCGAATCAGCCCTGCCCGAACCACCCCGGCCCGAGGCCGCCCCCGTCCGCCTCTTGCTGGTGGACGACCACCAGGTGGTCCTGGAAGGACTCCGCTCCATGCTCGCTTCCCAGCGCGCTCGGGTGCACGTCCTCGGCGCCACCACCGATGCGACAAAGGTCGTCCAGATGGTCAGGGACCTTGCCCCCGACGTCGTCCTCCTCGACGTGCGGCTGCGGGGTGCCAGCGGCCTGGACCTGTGCGAGACGCTGGTCGCCGAGTTTCCCCAGGTGAAGGTGGTGTTCTTCACGGTCTACGACGACGAGCAGTACCTTTACCAGGCCCTGCGCGTCGGGGCGGCCGGTTTCCTGCTCAAGACGACCACCGGCCCCGAGCTGGCCGAGCACCTCGATCGGGTCATGGAGGGCGAGGTGGCCATCGACCCCGCCCTGGCGGGCCGGGTGGCCATGACCGCCGCCCGCCTCCAGAGTGGGGAGTTCTGGCCAGGGGCGCGCCTGGGGCTTACGCAGCGGGAGAGCGAGGTCCTCGGGTTGATGGTCCGCGGCCTCTCCAACCGGGTGATCGCCCAGCGCTTGTTCATCGGCGAGGAGACGGTGAAGAGCCACACCCAGAGCATCTACCGCAAGCTGGAGGTTTCCGATCGGGCGCAAGCCATCGCGACGGTCCTAAGGGAGGGGATCTTCCACTGAGCGTCATTGGGGGCACACCAACACCAGCGGAGATGGAACCGGCCTTCGTCGGCATCGATCAGGCGGCGGAGAACCGCCTGCTCCGGCTGATCATCGACGTGACGTCGTCCGACCTCGACATCCACGAGGTGTGCCAGCGCGTGGCGGCACTCGTCACCGAGGCCACGGGGGCCGACGTGTGCTTCGTGCACCTGGTGGACGAGGAGCGTCACCGTGTCGTGCTCACCGGCGGTACGCCCCCCTTCGACGAGCTCGCGGGTACGGTCGAGCTGGCGGTGGGGGAGGGCGTCGCCGGCTGGGTCGCCCGGTACGCCCGCCCGGCGGTCGTGCCTGACAAGTGGAAGGACCCGCGGTACCGGTACATTCCCGCCCTCCGCGGCGAGGACTACGTCTCGATGGTCTCGGTGCCCATGATCGCCCGCCGGGTCGGCTCCGAAGCGGAGGCGCCCGACGGCGAGGAGGGTGACGCACCGCCCGCCCGGGTCGTCGGCGTCCTCAACGTCCACTCCAAGGAGCCCCGCACGTGGGACGACAACCACGTCGCTCTGCTCGCCCAGGTGGCCAACCTGGTGGCCCGCACCGTCGAGAACGCTCGTCTCTACGCCCGGCTGGTCGAGCGGGAGGAGGTACTCGAGAGCTTCGCCGCCCGCACCGTCGAAGCCCAGGAGCTCGAGCGGCGCCGGTTGGCGGGGGAGCTGCACGACGGGATCAGCCAGCGCCTGGTCAGCCTCTGGTACCACCTCCTCGCTGCGGAGGACGCGGTCGGCGAGACCGATGCTCAGCGGCTAAACGCCGAGCTGGCTTCGGCCAAAGAGCTGACAACGGCCGCCCTGTCGGAGGCGCGGGCCGCCATCACCGGGCTTCGTCCGACCGTTCTCGACGATCTCGGCCTGGGCCCCAGCCTGGAGAGCCTCGCCCGGTCGCTTCCCGGGGTTGAGGCGGATGTGGAGATCGAGCCCGACGACCGGCTTCCGTCCCACGTCGAGGTCGCGATCTACCGCATCGCTCAGGAGGCCCTTCAGAACGTGGCCAAGCACGCCGAGGCGACCCACGTCGCCCTCCAGTTCGGCCCCACCGAGGACGGCGTCCGCCTGGTTGTGGCCGACAACGGCACCGGTTTGCACGATGGCTGGATGGCCGTGGCCGAGGACCGTCATGCCTACGGCATGGTCGGGATGCGGGAACGGGCGGAGTTGATCGGCGGCTCGCTCACCGTCACTTCCCGTCCGGGGAGGGGGACGACCGTCGAGCTCGTCATTCCTGTCCCGCCGGTTCGCTGACTCTGACGGCGAAGGCCAACAGGCGCGAAACGAGGCGGCCGTCGCGCCAGCGTCGGC
>JALZEC010000157.1 GCA_030862235.1 Actinomycetota bacterium
CGGATGATCCTCATCGACCCCAAGCGGGTCGAGCTCGGGAACTACAACGGCCTGCCCCACCTCCTCACCCAGGTCGTGGTCAACCCGAAGCGGGCGGCCAACGCCCTCTCGTGGGCGGTCCACGAGATGGAGCGGCGCTATGACCTGCTGGCCGAAGTCGGCGTCCGGGACATCACCGGCTACAACGCCGCCTACGACCGGGGCGACCTCCGGCCCGACCCCAGCCAGCCCGAGGTCACCTACCAGCGGCTCCCCTACATGCTGGTCGTGGTGGACGAGCTCAACGACCTGATGATGGTCGCCGCACGGGACGTGGAGGAGTCGATCTGCCGCATCGCCCAGATGGCGCGGGCGGTGGGCATCCACCTGGTCATCGCCACCCAGCGTCCGTCAGTGGACGTGATCACCGGCGTGATCAAAGCCAATATCCCCTCGCGGCTGGCCTTCGCCGTCTCGTCGCTGGCCGACAGCCGGGTCATCCTCGACCAGATGGGGGCGGAGCGGCTGATCGGTAAGGGCGACATGCTTATGGCCATCGCCTCCTCCAACGTCCCCCGCCGGGTCCAGGGCTCATGGGTGGGGGAGGACGAGGTGCGCAAGGTGGTGGCCCACTGGCGGCGGCAGGCCTCTCCCGACTACGTGCAGGGGGTCGAGGGGGACGAGCCGGGTGGCGCGGGCGGCGGCCCCGCCGACGGGGACGACGACGACTTCCTCGAGGCGGCCATGGAGCTGGTCGTGCGGTCGCAGCTCGGCTCGACGTCGATGCTCCAGCGCAAGCTCCGCGTCGGGTTCGCCCGGGCCGGCCGGCTTATGGACCTCCTCGAGCGGCGAGGCGTGGTCGGCCCGTCCGAAGGCTCCAAGGCCCGGGCCGTGCTCATGACCCCCGAGGAGCTGGACGAGCACCAGAACCGGTCCGCCTGATCGGGAGCAGACTGGCGTATCACCGGGCCTCGGGCGAGGCTCACGATCAGTGCCGGGGTCCCCACCTCACCCCGGCGCCCGGCGGCGGAGCGTCAGGGGTGGGGGGCGAACCCACCCCTGTCGCCGGCTCGCATCGACCCGAGCGGGCTTTGGCCGCAACCTGTTCCGTTTAGAGTCCTATCCACGGTTGCGATGCAGGCCCCGCGGGTGCCTGGCAATCACAGTGCGGACAGAACAGGAGGCCCACGTGCGGCAAGGGCGGTTCGGTGTGCTCATCCTCGCCATGGCCCTGGTGGCCGCGGCCTGCGGCGAGGGCGATGACGACGACGACCAGGGTGCGGGCCAGGGGACGACCACGCCAGCCCGCCAGGAGCTGACCGTCGGGGTGCCGGCCGACCAGTACCTCGTGTCCGGGGCGCGGGCCAACCTGGGCTACGACCGCAACATCGCCGAGCCGCTCCTCCTGCTCACCCCGGGCTACGAGGTGAGACCCCACCTGGCGGAACGGTACGAGTTCCGCGCGCCCAACACCTGGCGGTTCTTCCTCCGCCGGGGGGTGACCTTCCACGACGGCCAGCCGTTCAACGCCCAGGCGGTGAAGGTCGGGCTGTTCGACCGGATGGCCAGGACACCCCTCGGCGGGACGATCCGGGCGGGCGAGACGTCGGCCGTGGTGGTGGACGAGTTCACGATCGACTTCACACCGACCGAGCTGAACCTGCGGGTCCCCGAGCAGATCGTCCATCCCACCAACGTCGTGGTCGCTCCCGGCACCGACATGACGTCCCGGCCGATCGGGACCGGCCCGTTCCGGTTCGCCGAGTACGTCCCGAGGGAGCGCCTCGTCGTCGAGCGCAACCCCAGCTACTGGGGCCCGACGCCCAAGCTGTCCAAGATCACGTTCCGGTTCCTGCCTGACGACAACACGCGCCGCTTGGCCCTCGAGTCGGGCGAGCTCGACCTGATCCAGAACGTCCCGACGGGCGACGTGAGGAACCTGCAGGCCCGCGGCTTCGAGGTGGCGAAGAGCGGCGTCGGCGCCTACGACGCCCTGTACCTGAGTGTGCGCGGGAACCCGCCGTTCGACCAGCTCTCGGACATCCGGTTGCGCCAGGCGGTGGCCCATGCCATCGACACCAGGGCCATCGTCGATGGCGTGCTCGACGGGCAGGCCACGACGGACAAGACGATGGTCCCCCCGGCCGTCCTCGGCCCGCACGCCTCACTCGTGAGGGGGCTCCCCTTCGATGTGAACCGGGCCCGTTCGCTGCTCGACCAGGCGGGGTACCGGCCCGGCCCCGACGGCATCCGGGCGAACGGCGACCGCAGACTCCGCCTCCGACTGGCCTGCTGTTTCCCGTCGCCGGCCGGCATCAAGCCCATTCCCGAGTTCATCCAGACCCAGCTGAGGAACGTGGGGATCGAGCTGGAGATCGTCGAACGGCCGGACAGCGCCTCGTACCAGTCGCTGGTCACCAATCGGGAGACGGACATCGCCATCGAGCAGGGCAATCAGAACGACGCCAACCCCGCGTTCCTGCCCCTCCTGCTGTTCCACAACGCCGCGGGATCCAGCGCCGACTACGTGGGGCTGTACGGCCCCGGGGGCCGCTTCGACGAGATCATGGCGACGACGCTGACCGAGACGGACATGGACAAGGTCAAGCGCACGACTGCCGAGGGCATGAGGATCATGATCGACGAACAGGCCATCGTCGTGCCCCTGGCCGGCATCCCTCGCCTCTACGGCATGAAGCGGAGCGTCCAGGGGTTCCTGGCCCATCCGGCCACGATCCACACCCGGTGGGACACCATCTCGCTCCAGTGAGCGCCCTCCGGGGCTGACGGAGCT
>JALZEC010000107.1 GCA_030862235.1 Actinomycetota bacterium
TGGCGGTGCTGGGCTGAGTGGTGGCGGTGGTGGCCGGGGTCGTGGTGGCGGGGGTACCCGTCGTGGTGCTGGTCGTGGCCCCCTGCCCGGGGGAGGTGGGCGGGCCGGTAGTGGTCAGGGTGGTCGCGGGACGAGGAGCGGTCGTGGTCACGCTCGGTCCCTGCGCCGTCGTGCGGGCCTCGTCACCCCGACGGATGACGACGGTCGACACTCCTGCTGCGAGCAACAGGAGGATCAGCGCGAACAGGACGTTGACGGTGCTGCGTCGCACGGCGGTTCCTCGGGGCTGGGGGGTGGCGCCACCATGAGACTAGAGGGCGATCGCACCACCGACGCGCATCTTGGTCTTCGAGGGCGACTAGGGAAGGCGCGACGTCCAGAGCAAGGAGCCTCCGGCGGCGGCGAGGGCGAAGAGCAGGCCCAGGCCGACGAACCATGACGTGACCTCGCGGGGGACCGTGCGGAAGCCGATGGAGCTGCCGATGTCGGAGTACACCTGGCGAAGCTCCTTCGCCGTCCCGGCCTCGAAGGAGGTGCCGCCCGTGGCCTCGGCCAGCTGGGCCAGCGCCTCCCGGTTCACAGGAACGGGGACGAGCCGGCCCTCCACCGCCACCGTCCCCTCGTCGGTTCCGAAGGCGATCGTGTACACCGGCACCGCGGCCTCGTTCGCTGCTTGGGCCGCCAGCTCGTTGGGGCGACCGACGGTGGTCTCCCCGTCGGACATGAGGACGATGCGGGCCGGAGGCTTCGCCTGGCCGGGCTCGGTCGGTGCCGAAGCGATGCTCTGCAGGGACAAGAAGACCGCCTCGCCGATGGCCGTTCGGGGACCGAGGCTGAGGGTCGAGATGCTGCGCTTCACCAGGTCGTGGTCGGTGGTGGGCGCCACCAGTACCTGCGCCGTGCCCGAGAAGGATACGAGACCCAGGTTGAGGCGGGGTGGGAGCAGGTCCACGAACGACTCGGCCGCCTCCTTGGCCGCGTCGATCCGCGTCGGGTTCACGTCGGTCGCTTCCATGGACAGGGACACGTCGATGGCCATGATCACTGTGGCCCGTTCCCTTGGCACCTTGACCGGACGGGACGGCCGGGCGAAGGCGATCATGAAGGTGGTCAGCGCGAGCAGGAAGGCCACCGCCGGGACGTGCCGCCGCCAACCCGGGCGGCGCGGCGCGATTCGGTCGAGAAGGGCCAGGTTGGTGAACCGGACGGCGTACTGCTTGCGGCGCAGCTGCTGGACGACGTAGGCGGCAGCGAGGGCGGCGACGGCGAGCAGCAGCCACAGCCGGCCGGCCGAGAGAAAGCTCAAGGCGAGGACTGTCGAACCCCCGGTCATCGCGGAGCTCCGCTGGTGGCGGTGGTGAACGAAGCCGCCCTCCGTCTGGTGGTGACGACGAACTGGACGATGTCCTTGACCCAGTCCCGGTCTGTGCGCAGGACGAGGTGCTGGGCACCCGCCTTGCGGATGTTGGCGGCGATCTCCGCCCGCTCGGCCGCCGCCGCTTCCGCATATCGCTTGCGGAGAGCGGGCTTGCCCGTCTGGACCTCCCGCAACTGCCCGGTTTCGGGGTCAACCAGGGTGAGGTAGCCGACGTTGGGCAGCTCCAGCTCCCGGGGATCGACGACCTCGACGCAGAGCACCTGGTGACGGGCGGCCAACCCCCGCAGGGCCTTGTCCCACCCTGGCGGCGAGAGGAAGTCGGACACGACGACCATCAGCCCCCGCCGGCGCGGGGGCCGCAGCAGCAGCTCGATACCGGCGCCGAGGTCGGTGGGACCGCCGCCGTCCCCCGATGGCGGCTTGGTCAGGAGGGTGTGCAGCAGGGCGAGCACCGCGTGACGGCCCGCCCGCGCCGGCACCACGTGCTTCCCGCCCGGCCAGACCATGACCGAGCCCATGCGGTTCCCGGTGCGGGCGGTGAGGAAGGCGACCGCGGCCACCGCCGCCACCGCTAGGTCCCGCTTCTCACACAGGGCCGTCCCGAACTGGAGACTGGCCGAGCAGTCGGCCAAGGCCCACGTCTCCAGCTCACGATCGGCGATCAGGTCGCGTACGTGTGGGACGGTGGTGCGCGCGGTGAGATTCCAGTCCATCCGGCGCACGTCGTCGCCCGGCTGGTACTCCCGGCTCTCTCCCGCTTCGCTCCCCTGCCCCGGCAGGAAGCCCTGGTAGTCCCCTTGGAGCAGCCCGTCCAGACGGCGAGTGATGAGCAGGTCGAGCTGCCGCAGGACGTCCTCCGCCCTTCCGAGGCCGACGGAAGGCGGCGCTACTGCGTGCCGACCAAGCTTCACGCCGTACGTCCCGGCGCCACCGCTGGCGGTTCGGTGACCGCCGTGGGGTCTTGACTCGGGGCGAGGCGGGGCGGCGGGACCGCTTGGACCACCCGCCCGACCAGGTCGTCGACCAGCACGCCCTCGGCCAACGCCTCGTAGGAGAGGACGAGCCGGTGACGTAGGACTTCTGGCGCGATGTCGATGACATCCACGGGAAGTACATAGTCGCGCCCGCGGAGCAAAGCGAGGGCACGGGCACCGGCGACGAGGCCGAGGCTGGCCCGGGGGCTCGCGCCGAAGGAGATGTGCGGCTCGAGGTCGGCCAGGTTGTACTCCGCCGGCGACCGGGTGGCGTGCACCAGGCGGACGGCGAAGTCGTTGATCGCCCGGTGGGCGAACACGTTGTCGCTGGCCGCTTGCAGCTCCACCAGGTCGTCCAGCTCGAGGACCCGGGAGGCGTGGGGTGGCTTCACGCCCATTCGCTGGACGATCTCGATCTCCTCCGCCCGGCTGGGGTAGTCGACCACGACCTTCATCAGGAACCGGTCCCGCTGAGCCTCGGGCAGGGCGTACACCCCCTCGGACTCGATCGGGTTCTGGGTGGCCATCACCAGGAAGGGCTCCGGGACGACGTGGGTGATCCCGCCGATCGACACCTGGTGCTCGGCCATGACCTCGAGGAGGGCGGACTGCACCTTGGCCGGCGCCCGGTTGATCTCGTCGGCCAGCACGAAGTTGGCGAACACCGGGCCCAGCTCCACGTCGAACGTCTCCCTGGACTGGCGGAAGATCCTCGTCCCGACCAGGTCGGAGGGGATCAGGTCGGGGGTGAACTGGAGGCGGGCGAAGGTGCCGCCGACCACCTCGGCGAGCGTCTCGACGGCCAGGGTCTTGGCCAGCCCGGGCACACCCTCGAGCAGGCAGTGCCCTCGGGCCAGGAGGCAGCACATCATGCGCTCGACTAGGTGGTCCTGACCGACGATCACCTTCTTGACCTCGAACAGGGCCTTCTCGAGAAGGGCGGCGGCCGCGACCGAGGAGGGAGGGCTCGGCGGGGGGGACATCGTCATGCGGGCGGCTCCTGCGGACGGCTTCGGGAGCAAAGGGGCTCGTCTCGGCCCATGTACGGGAAGTAAGGCAATGGTACGGGTCGTCGGGGGGGCACGGGGCGCGCCGTTTCTCAGCGAGCTCACAGTGCCGTTGCTTGGTCCATCGGCGTTTCGAAGGATTCGGTGGCCGTCTCTACACTCCTCGTGTGGCCCGCCAGGAGTTCGTCATTGCTCAGCTGTCGGACCTCCACTGCGGTTCCCCGTTCTTCGACGGGGATCTGCTGACGACCGCGGTCAACGAGGTGGTGGCCCTCGGCCCCGACCTGGTCGTGATCGGCGGCGACCTGACGGCCGAGGGGTACGCCCACGAGTTCCGGACGGCCCAGGAGTTCCTGGAGCCCCTGTTCGCCAGGGGCCTCAACGTGCTGGTGATCGCCGGGAACCACGACTCAAAGAACGTCGGCTACCTCCACTTCCGTGACACGTTCGGGGCGGGAGACGTCGGCGAGAAGGGCGACCGGATCCTGTCGCTCTCCGTTCCGGGACTGAGCGGGGAGGGGGTCTTCGGCATCCAGATCGTGGCGATCGACTCCTCCAAGCCGGACTTGGCGGAGGGCGAAGTGGGCCGGGAGCGGTACCGGTGGATCCGACAGCAGTTCGACGTGGAGGCGGATCTCAAGATCTTCGTCCTCCACCACCATCTGGTTCCCGTGCCGGGCACCGGGCGGGAGCGGAACACGGTCTGGGACGCAGGGGACGTCCTCGCTCTCCTGGTGGACGTGGGTGTCGACCTCGTCCTCTCCGGACACAAGCACGTCCCCCATCTCTGGCTGCTGGACAGCGTGCTCCTTGTCAACTCGGGCACGGTGTCCAGTCATCGCCTCCGGGGCTACACCCGCCCCTCGTACAACGTCGTCGAGGTGACGCCGGGGGAGATCCGCGTGACCCTGAAGTACCCCGGGACGGGCGAGCGGTTGGCCGGCGTGCTCGATCGGGAGCGTCTGACGCTGGCCAAGAGCCCCGACCTGGCTGCCATGTTCATCAAGAGCTCCTGGAGGCCATGACGTGGCTGAGTACCTTCGGCTGTATCAGAGCGCGGTGGACCCGGCGGACGTGGAAGAGATCCGCCGCCTCTTCGGCGATGACGTCAAGCCCGCCTTCGAGGCGGTGGTGGGATGCCTCTCGGTCGAGCTGGCGGTCTCGGTGGAGAAGAACGCCGGCGGACTGGTGGAGGGAGCCGTGGTCTCCCGCTGGTCGTCGCTCGAGGCGATGGAGACGGCCGTCGCGTCGCGCCCGGTCCGCGAGGCGATCGTGCGCGTCCGCCAGCTCCTCCGGCAGGAGCCCGTGGCCAAGGTCTACGAGATCCCGGGATGAACGGGCGGGACGCCCGCCAGCTATCGCTCGGCCCGGTGGCCGTCCTCGTGCCGGTCAAGTCCTTCAGTGAGGCGAAGCTGCGCCTCGCCCCCGCCCTTCCCCCCCTCGCTCGGGCCGAGCTGGCGCGCGCCATGGCCACGCACGTGCTCGACGCCGCCCGCCCGCTTCCCACCGCCGTCGTGTGCGACGACCCCGACGTCGCCTCCTGGGCTCGCAGTCAGGGCGCCCTCGTGATCTGGGAGCCCGAGCGGGGACTGAACCGGGCGGTGGAGGCCGGCGTCGAGCGACTCAGGCAGGCCGGGGCCCGCCGGGTGGTCGTCGCCCACGGCGACCTGCCCCTCGCCCATGGCCTCGACCGGGTCGCCCGCTTTCCGGGCGTGACCATCGTCCCTGACCGGGCCGGGAACGGGACCAACGTGATCTGCGTCCCTGCCGGTACCGGGTTCACCTTCTCCTACGGCCCCGGCTCCTTCACCCGGCACACGGCGGAGGCCTTCCGTCTCGGGCTCCCCCTGCGGGTGGTCCGGACGATGGCCCTGGGCCACGACGTCGATCTCCCCACCGATCTGCTCAGCCGAGCATGACCGATGCGGTCACCACCAACCTGCCCGTTCCCGGGCGGGCCCTGGCCATCGGGGCTCACCCCGACGACGTGGAGTTCGGTTGCGGAGGAACGCTCGCCAAGTGGGCGGCCGGGGGGTGCGCGATCTTCCATCTCATCTGCACCGACGGGTCGAAGGGGTCGTGGTCACCGGACGAAGACCTCGCCGCGCTGGTGGCCACCCGCCAGGCCGAGCAGCGGGCCGCCTCCCGCGCCCTCGGCGGGACAGGCGAGGTCGTGTTCCTGCGCTGGCCCGATGGCGAACTGGAGGCGGGACTGCGCCAGCGCTGGGAGGTCTGCTACTGGATCCGCCGGCTCCGCCCTGACGTCGTCCTCGGCCACGACCCGTGGAAGCGGTACCGGCTGCACCCCGATCACCGGGCGGCCGGGTTCCTTGCTGTCGACGGGGTGGTCGCGGCTCGAGACCCCCATTTCTTTCCCGAGCAGGCGCTCCCCCACCACCGCCCTAACAGCCTCCTGCTGTGGGAAGCGGACGAGCCGGATCACGTCGAGGACATCGAGGGCCACTTCGAACGCAAGCTCGACGCCCTCCTCGCCCACCGCAGCCAGTACGTCACGACACTGGAGATCGGGACGGACGACCCCGGCGAGGGGCTCGAGCGCTTCCGCCAGAAGATGGCGACGCGGGCGGCCGAGCACGGGAGCTTGGCCGGCGTCACGCTCGGGGAACGGTTCAAGCTCCTGTCGCGGGTTTGAGCAGCGACCTTCAGCCGCGGGAGTGGCGGCGGACCGTCCCCTTCTGGTGATCTTCGGGGGGTGAGCGGGATCGAGGGACGAAAGGACGGCGCGGTGAACACGCGGGATGTTCGCATCCTCACTGCGATCACCGTGGCCCGCATCGTGCTCGTTCCCGCCATCATGGCTCTGGTCCTGATCGGGGACGAGCGCCGCTACGCCTACGTTGCTGCCGCTGTCCTGTTCGTGATCGCCGCCCTCACCGACTTCGTCGACGGCTACCTGGCCCGACGCTGGTCACTGACCACGACCCTGGGCTCCTTCCTCGACACCACCGCGGACAAGCTCCTGGTGAGCGGCGCCCTGATCGCCCTTGTCGCCGTTGAGCGTGTGTCCCCTTGGGTGGTCGTCATCATCGTGAGCCGGGAGCTGGCCGTGCTTGCCTTACGGGGCATGGTCGCGGCCGAGGGCCGGCTGATGAAGCCCTCGATCTGGGGGAAGCTCAAGGCGAACGTCCAGTTCGTGGCCGTGGCCATGGCCATGGCCCGGGCGAGCTGGGAGCTCGGCGGCCTCTATCCCGACGAGTGGGCGATGCTGATCGCCGCTGGCATCACGATCCTGTCTGCAGTGGAGTACTTCAACCGCTTCGGCGCCGCCCTCACCCCCGCCTCGCCTGAAGAGTGACCTCCGCTGAGGCGCCGGATTCCGCCAACGCCGGTCCGCCCGCGTTCGTGACCGGCGGTACCGGCGTCGTCGGCGGGGCCGTGCTCCGCCGCCTCGTCGCCCAGGGACGGACCGTCGTCGCCCTGGCCCGGTCGGAGCGCTCCAGCCGCTCGCTCACCGCCCTTGGCGCCCGGGCGGCCCCAGGAGACGTCATGGATCCGCCGTCCCTCGCTGCCGCCATGGAGGGCTGCGAGGTCGTGTACCACGCGGCCGGCCTGAATGCGAGCTGCCTGCGTGACCCGAGCGTCCTCTTCGATGTGAACGTGCGCGGGTCCGGTCACGTGATCGAGGCGGCGGCCCGGGCCGGAGTTCGCCGGGTGATCTACACCTCCTCCGCCGCCACCGTCGGCGAGCGGCCCGGCGAGGTGGGTCGGGAAGACAGTCTGCACCGCGGCTGGTTTCTCTCACACTACGAGCGGTCGAAGTTCGACGCGGAGCGAGTGGTGATGGAACGCGCCGGCGTCCTGGGGGTGGAGGCTGTCAGCGTCAACCCCACCTCTGTGCAGGGCCCGGGTCGGGCCGACGGGAGCGCACGCCTCCTTGTCCTCTTCCTCACCGGACGGCTGCGGTTCTTCGTCCGGACCCGGCTCAGCCTGATCGACATCGACGACTGTGCCGTCGGGCACGTACGCGCCGAACGGCATGGGCGGCCGGGTGAGCGCTACCTGCTGAGCGGGGCTTCGCTCGAGCTCGAGGACGCCCTGGCTCTCCTCGCCCGTATCACCGGCGTCGAGCGCCGCCCGAGGCCGATCCCCCGGACCATCGCATCCGCCGCCGGCGCCCTCGCCGAGGTGGCGAGCGGGATCACCGGCCGACCACTTCCGCTCTGCCGGGAAGTGGTCCGCACGCTCCTCCACGGCCACACCTACGACGGATCGCGGGCAGCGCGCGAATTGGGTGTGCGTTACACACCTGTCGAAGACACCCTCCGCCGCACGGTCGCCTGGCTGGTCGCCGAAGGGGTGGTCCCCCAGTCCTCCGTGCGGTGGAACTGACGCCGCTACCCGGTGCTCTTCTTCCCGGCCTTCTTCGTCGCCTTCTTGGCCGGCGCCTTCTTGGCCGGCGCCTTCTTCGGGGGCGACTTCTTCGCCGGCGCCTTCTTCGGGGGCGCCTTCTTCGCCGGTGCCGACTTCTTGGCGGGCGACTTCTTGGCCGGCGCCTTCTTCCCGGCGGTTCCCGAGCTCTTCTTGCTCGCGGCTGCCTTCTTGGCGGGGGCCTTCTTCGCTTCCGGGCTCATTCGCCTACCTCTCTCCAGAGCTCCGAGGCGGATCCGCCACTCGCCCTCCGCCTCCGGCCAGTCGCAGGCAATCACAACGCACGGATCGAACAATTTCAAGCATTCTCGCTCCGAGCCCATCCTGGGTTGTACCCGGCATCGACCAAGATTGCGGCGTGCGTCTCTGCCGCTGGCGTCGCGCCACCGTCGCCCTGGTCCTCGTCTCCGCTCCCTTGCTTCTCGTCGGGTGTGGCGAGGGCCGCGAGGCGCGCCAGAACGTCAGACCCCCCGCCCCCGGCACCCCAGACCGCCCCTCGGACGTCCAGGGGATCTACCGCTCGATCCGCCAGGGACTCCTCCAACTTCGTGGGGACGGAGAATTCGTGCTCATCATGCCGGAGAGCCCGGGCGCCAGCGCCGGGACCTACACCCTCGAGGAGGGACGGCTCACCGTCCAAACCAACGTCTGCGGCACGGCCTTGGGCGAGTACCTCGTCAAGGTCGGGGGCGAGCAGAAAGCGGGAAAGGCCTTGCTGCTTTTTCAAGCGGTCAGCGACGACTGCGACTGGCGGCGCCGGTCCCTGACCGTCGACCCCTGGGTCTACGCCGACTCCTGAAGCTGGCCGTCTTGCCCGACCAGCGACGCCAGGTCGGGTGCCCTGCCGTCGATCTCCACGTCCACCTCGTCCTCTTCGGCCGTCACCCCGGTCATCACCAGGATGAACGGGATCCCGAGCCGTTTGGCCATCAACCCGTCGGTCGACGGCCGGTCGCCCACGAGCAGGGTCCCCTCCAGATCGTCACCCAGGCGCTCCCGCACGAGGTCGGCCATGGGCTGGTGGGGCTTGCCGGCGACGACCGGGTCGACGCCGGCAGCGGTGGCCACGGCAGCGAGCAGGGAGCCGCCGCCAGGAACGGGACCGTCCGGCGTGGGGTACGTCGGATCGTCGTTGGTCCCGATGAGGCGGGCACCGGCCAAGATCGTCCGGAAGGCCGCAGTGAGCCGGTCGTAGTTGAAGGTCTTGTGGAACCCGACGACGACGGCGTCGGCCTGGCCGTCGTGAACCGCATTCACTCCCCGCTCCTCAAGGGCCTCGACCACGCCCGGTCCCCCACAGACGAGGGCGCTGGTGCCCGCCTCCAGGAGGCTCGCCGCCGCCTGGGAGGAGGTGACCAGCTCTTCGGGCTCGATCTCGATCCCGAACCCCCGGAGCTTCTCCACCGTGTCCTCCACGGTCGGATTGGAGTTGTTCGTCACGAACAGCACCCGCTGCCCAGCCTCCCGGAGGCGGGCGACCGCCTCCGCCGAGCCTTCAATCGGTTCGCCACCACGCCAGATCACGCCGTCGAGATCGAGGATCACAGCCAACGGTCGCTCAGTTGACTCCACCCACGCCCTCCTGCGCCAGACTGCCGCCATGCTGCTCGACATCGTCCAGGTCGGTGACCCCGTCCTCCGACGGCCTGCCCGGCCCCTCGCGCCCGACGAAATCCCGACGCCGTTCGTCCAGGAGCTCATCGTCTCCATGCAGGAGACGATGTACGAAGCTCCTGGGGTCGGATTGGCGGCCCCCCAGGTCGGGGAGTCGTTGCAGGTGGCGGTGGCCGAGGACGACGGCCCGTGGCTCGAGACGATGAGCCCGGCGCGGCGAGAGGAGTTGGGTCGCGAGATCCTCCCCTTCACGGTCCTGATCAACCCCGCGCTCGAGCCGATCGGCGAGGAGACGGTCGAGTTCTTCGAGGGGTGCCTGAGCGTCAGCGGATTCTCGGGCATGGTCCGCCGCTACCGGGCGGTGCGGGTGCGAGCGCTGAGCGAGAAGGGCCAACCCGTCGAACTCGAGCTGGAGGGATGGCCGGCCCGGATCGTCCAGCATGAGCTGGACCACCTGGCCGGGGGGCTCTACATCGACCGGATGGATCCCCGGACGTTCACGACGAACGAGAACCTGGTGCGGTTCTTCAAGTCCCGCCCGTCCCACGGGGTCCGCCACTGGCCGCGCCGGGCGACACCCAACGAGAAGCGCCACTCAGGGAGTGAGCGGGCGCACCGTCGCCCGCCGCTGTGGGAGCTTGACCACCTCCAGGGCGTGCGGCAACTGCTCCTTGATGGCTGCGTCGTGGGTGACCACCAGCACCTGCCGGAAGCGCGCCTTCAGGCGTTCGAGGGCCAGCAACATCCGCCCCTTGCGGTCGTCGTCGAGCGGTCCGAAGACTTCGTCGAGCACGAGCAACCCGACCGTCCCCCCCGACTGGAACTGCACGTGCTCGCTGATGGCCACCCGCAGCGCCAGGTTGGCCAGGTCGGTCTCGGACCCGGAGAACCGGTCGAGTCCGTACAGCCGGCCACCGTCGCGCACCTTGATCTCGTAGGTCTCGGGGTCGACTTCGAGCGCCTCGTACTCGCGATCGGTCAGGTTGGCGAACAGCTCTCCCGCCTGGGCCGAGAGGCGCGGCCCGACGCTCGCCACCAGGGAGTTGCGGAAGGCGTTGAGCAGCTCGGCCAGCCTCCCCTGGTGGCGGGCCTCGTCCTCCTGCTCCCGCAGCTTGGCGTGCTGCGCCTCGGCGTCGACCACCCGCTGGGCGGCCACGTCGGCCGCGGACGTGGCCGAGACCGCGGCCAACCGGGCCGACTCGAGCCTCCGCTCACTCTCCTCGAACACGCGCCGGCACCGATCGCGCTCGGCTCGGGCGGCACGCAGCTCCTCGGGAACGAACCCGATGGCCACCAGCTTGTCGGTCAGCGTGGTCAGCCGGCCTTGCCTGTCGCCCGCCGCCAGCTGCTCGGCCTCGAGGTCGGCCTCCAGGCGGGCCCGGTTCTCCAGCCGGCCTCTCAGCCGGCCTGCCTCCTCGGCCGCCGCTCGCCGCCGCCCTACTTCAGCCCGAAGTAGGGGCACCATCGCCGCCAGCTCGGCGCTGTTGCCCTCGGAAGCGGCGCCGCACTCGGCCAGGACGGTGTGCGCTCGAGCCAGCGCCCGCTCCGCCTCGGCTCGCCGCGCCTGCGCCTGCTCGTAGGCGGCCCATGAGGCACGGGCCCGTCGCAGCTCGTCAGTGCGTTCCCGGAGGAGGCGATCGCCTTCGGCGGCGACGGCGGCCAGCCGCCGGCGCTCCTCCACCAGCGCCTTGCCTCGCTGCTCGATCTCCGCCACCTCGGCCGCCCGGTGAGCTTGCACCTGCTCGAAGGCCTCCCCGAGGGCCTGCCCACACAGAGGGCAGTCGGCCTCGCCGGAGAGGGTCGACGAGCGGCTGAGCGCGTCGACTGCCCGCTGACGCTCCTCGCGGGCGGCCCGGATCAGCCCGTCGACCTCGGCGAGGCGAGCGCGGGCCGCTTCCGCCTCGGCCCTCGCCGCCTCCCATTTCAGCTCGTCGGGTGCCGGAGGTTGGGGGGCCAGGCCTGCGGCCGCCACCCGCTCCTCCGCAGCCACAACCGCTTCCACTGCCCGCAGCCGGAGCTCGACCGCCTCGCACCCGTCGGCATCGGGCGCCAGCTCGGCCAAGCGCCGGGCGGCCCGATCCAGCTCCGCCACCTCGGCGACCAGCCGCTCGAGGCGCGCCCTCGCCCGCTCCAGCTCGGCCCTGACGGTGGCGGCTTCGGACGCCACCAGATCGTGCTCCTGTCGACGCCCGTCAATCTGGTCCAACGCCGCCTGCGCCCTCTCGAGCCCCGCGCGGGCGGCGATCACCGTCCGCTCCTCGCCCTCGAGGACGGTCACCGCCTCCTCCGCCTGCATACGGCGCGCCTCGGCGTCGGCCCGCAGGGCGTCGAGGTCGGGGAGGATCGACCGGAGGCGCTCGACCTGCTGCGCCGTATCCCGCGCCTCCTTGCGGGCCCGGTCACGAGCGGCGTCGACGGGGGTGATGCCGAGCAGCTGGAGGACGAGCTTGCGCCGCTCGGTGGGGCCCTGCTCGCTGAAGGCCGACAGCTGCTTCTGCTCGGCGAATACTGACGCCCGGAACGCAGCGTCGTCCATACCCAGCACGGAATGCACGTAGCGGGCCGTGTCCCTCGCGCCCTCGGCCACCTGGAAGCCGTCGGCGGCGGCCGACGCCTTCACCGTGGCGTTCGCCCCGCCGATCGTGCGCCGGACGACATAGAGGTGGCCCTCGTGCTCGAACTCGAGCTCGACGACGGACTCGGCGTTCACGTCGGCGGTGCGAACCTGGTCGATGCTGGTGCGAGCCCGGCCGAAAAGGGCGAAGCGGATCGACTCGAGGAGGGTGGACTTCCCCGATCCGTTCAGTCCGTAGATCCCGACGAGCCCGGGGGGCAGCTCGAACTCCACTGGCTCCTCGTAGACCCGGTAGTTCTTCAGGTAGACCCGGGTGATGCGCACGGCTAGACGACCGCCTCTTCCACGGCCCGGGCCAGCTCCTCCCGGCCCCGGCGGCGGATCCACTCGCGGTCGTACCCGGTGAGGTCCTGCCCGTCCACGAAGCTCTCCCAGCGGGCGGGCACGCTGTGCAGCTCGGGAAGCTGCACCGCTGACAGCGTCTCCCCGAACACCGGTTCCAGCTTCAGCAGCAACGCCCGGGCCGCCGCCTCCTGAACCGCTTGACGGTCGAGCAGCTGGTAGGCCTCGGGGTCGACGCCCTCCAAGTACAGGCGCGCGACCGCCCCTTCTGGGACCGTCGCCGCTCGCTCGATCACCTGCTCCTGCACCTCTTGGGGCGACAAGCCGAGGGCGTGAACGGACTCGAGGGTGACCAGGGGACGCTGACCGGCGAGGGGAACGTGCCGGCACTCACCGCTGTCGGTGTCCAGCACCACGACGCCCTTCGCCTTGTCGGGGTCGTCGGCGAACGAGAAGGTGTCGGTGGCGCCGGCGTACCAGATTGAGGACGACACCCGCGTGTGGAAGTGGTAGTGCCCGAGGAGCACCAGGTCGGCCCGGAGGGCCCGGGCGTCGACCTCGATCTCGTTGATGTCGGCGTGGCTCGGCTCCACCTGGGTGACCCGGGGGTGGGTGAGAAGGAGGTTGGTGCGGTCCAGGCTGCGGTTGCGTACCGCCTGGTCGAGGGCGTCGAGGGTCGCCTCGACCGTGAGCATCTGGGGGACCGCGTGCACGACGAGACCCGGCAGCTCGAACCGTTCGTAGGCCATCCGGTGGGCGAAGTGGACGTCGGGAAAGGTGTCGGCCAGCACCGAGTACGGGCTGCCCGTGCCGGGAAGCCGGGGCGTGTCGTGGTTGCCGGTGATCACCACGACGGGCACGCCGTGCTCGCGGATGCGGGCCAGTGCCCGTTGGGCGAGGCGGAAGGACCGGTAGGTCGGGCGGGGGTGGTCGAACACGTCGCCCAACCACACGACCAAGTCGGGTGCCTGGGCCAGGGCCAGGTCGACGGCCGCCTCGAACGACCGCTCGAAGTCGCGCTCCCGCTGGTTCACCCCTTCGGGGGTGGTGAACGAGTAGTAGGACCGTCCCAGGTGGGCGTCGCCCAGTGCTGCGACCTTCATCGACAATCAGTCCACCAAGGCAGCCACGTTGGGCGCGGCCGCCAGGCGAGGGGCGGGCGGGGGCGGGCACTGCGCCACCACGTCGCCGTACAGGTTCACCCTGGCGGGAACGGCGAACGGCGCCTCCAGGTTGGCGATGAGGCACTCCCCCGGCATCAGGGTCTGGATCTCGGGGCCCAGGGCCGAGATGTCCTGCTTGGACGACGAGCGCAGGATGTTGCGGTCCTTCTCGTCGGCGAGGCCGAGCACGAAGAAGGTGTTGAACTGGCTCAACAGCTCGTCGTCGAGCAGCTTGGGCTGCTGGGTCACGGCGCACAAGCCGACCTTGAACTTCCGCCCCTCCCGCGCCACCCGCGGGAACACGTTGTTCTCCCGGTCCTTGCTCGCCGACAGCACGCGCTGGGCCTCCTCCAGCACCACCGCCACGACGGGAAACCGCTCGTGGGCCTGCGGATCCTCGAGGTAGGCGTTGGACCATTCCTCGAGCACCCGGCGGGTGAGGAATGAAGCGACCAGCACCTCCTCGGTGGAGCCGAGCCCGCTCACGTCGAGGAGGACGACCTTGCCCTCGCGCAGGTCTCGGACGACGGCGGCCCCCACCGAGACGCTGCTGTCGGTGCCGATGCACGGAAGGCCAACGATGCGGCACGCCCGACGATGCACGACTTGGAGCGTGTTGAGCGCCACTCGCCCGTTCAGCTCGACCTCTCGGAAGCCGGCCAGGTCGTCGACGTGGGAGAACTCGAGCAGCCAGCTCAACCCGGCCTGGCCGTACTTGCGCTCGAGCTCGAACAAGGCCTCCTCCTGCGGACGGGTCCACTCGTAGGCCGTGCGCAGGTCGTCGGCCGTCAACTCGCCCAGACTCACACGCAGGGCCGAGGTATTGGGGAGGGACCGGGCGGCGTACGTGCGGAGACGCTCCGAAGCCCACGGGTGCCGTCCCAGCTCCGTGCGGTACTCCCCATGGGGGTCGACGATCAGCAGGCCGTACCGTCCCTGCGCCCGGAGGACCCCGGCCGCCAGCACCTTGACCAGGTTCGACTTGCCCATGCCGGTCGTGGCGAACACGCCGACGTGGGTCGCGAGGGACCGACCGTGGATGCCGACCTCCAGGTCGACGGTGGTCTCCCCGCTCCGAAGGAGGCCGAGCGGAAGGTCACCCATACGGCTGCGGAGGAAGGCGAAGTCGGCCGGCTCGGGCGAGACGACCCGTGAGAACTGCGTCGGGAGGCTCTTCGGCTTCCGAAAGGTCGACCCGTCGGGTGTCAGGTATCCCAGGCAACGGCAGCTGGCAACGCGGTACGTACGGCGCGACTGCTCGTGCAGCCGGTGGGTCCCCGCCTCACCGCGTGCATCGTCGCCCAGGAGGGTCCCCGCGACGCGCTCGGCCCACCCCGGCTCCCGGTGCTCGCTGCCGTAGGTCACGTCGACCACGCGGAAGAGGTACCGCCGGCCTGTCGCCTCGTCGACGCCCACCAGCAGCTCACCCAGGAAGAGGTCTTCGTCGGGAGCCGCCCGGAAGACGGCCTCGAGCACGTTCTTGCCAAACAGCCGGCCCCGAGACATCACGCCCGCTCCAGGAGGGCGTGGCGGTCGGCGAACGCCCGCTCGCGGACAGCCAACGGCACCCCCGCCAGGTCGAGATGGTCCTCCAGGTCGAACCGGACGTCGTGGCGGAGCCAGGACGGACAGCCGGCCAGGCGATCGGCCACCGCGAGCGGGTAGGGATAGCCGGGGAAGGCGGCATCGTCGCTCAGCCCGGCCAACGCTCCCAGGACCTCCTCTGCGTCCAGCCCCTCGGGGACGTCGACGCGGAAGGCGAATCGGGCGTCGGGGTCGAGCCGGGCGGCCACCACCTGAACGCCGAGCCCGAGCGAGTCGCGAAAGCGAGCTACCGGCGACCACCACATGGCCCTCGCGTGCAATTCGATGGCCGCCTCGAGCTCGAGCTGGCCCAGGAGGGGTGCACCCGCCCTGGCCAGGGAGGAGTGCTTCGTCACGGCGGCGAGGACGACACCTCGCTCGGCCGCCAGCCCCAGCACCCCGGCCACGCGTGCGACCGGTAT
>JALZEC010000307.1 GCA_030862235.1 Actinomycetota bacterium
GACGTGGGTCGTGCCGGGCAGGATGGCGAGCTGGGCGGGTGGCAGCGGCTCGAGATCGCCCGGTACGCCGCCGCCGATCAGACGGAACAGTTCGACGACGTGCTCGGGCAGGACGACGTCGGCGTCACCGATCATCAGCAGCGTCGGCACCTGCAACGCTGCGAGCCGCTCTCGCGACACGGTGAAGCCGGCCCGGTCCAGCGCGTTCACCTTTTCGACGAGGGGGAGCCACGCCTCGGGGTCAGGCGCCACCCGCCGGTACGCCTCATGCCACCGCGTGCCATCGAGCTGATGCGGGTCGAACGAGGACTCGAACATCGCCGTCAGCTGGGGGTATACGCCACTCGGGTCGAAGGACACGCCGCCGAAATACACGAGACGATCGACGACGTCGGGACGGTCGAGGGCCAGCAGCAGCCCGACCGCGCCACCCAGGCTGTAGCCGGCGACGTGGGCACGCTCGACGCCGAGGCCTTCGAGCAAGGCGGCGGTGTCGGCTGCCATGCCCTCGTACGTCAACGGCCTGTCGACATCTCGCGTTCGGCCGTGGCCCTGCAGCTCCACGGCGATGACTTCGAAATGGTCGGCCAGCACCGGCAGCAGCCCGGCGAAGCAGCTCTCGATCGTGCCGAACGCGCCGTGGAGCAGCAGCAGTGGATCGCCCTGCCCGTGGCGCTCGTAGTACATCTCGAGCTCGCCGACCTCGACGTAGCCCGACGGGGGCGAAGGTGCCGGGCCCACGCTCCCGGCACCTTCGTTAGCCTCGCCCCGCGTCATGCCTGGCGGCGGTAGTTCATGTAGGCGACGCCGTTGTCATAGGACTCGCAAACCGCGAGGGAGAGCTTGAGGGGCGGCGCAGCGTCGGCAAACAACCGTGGACCGGTCCCGCGGGTGAGCGGGTAGACGCAAAGGTGCAGCTCGTCGACCAGGCCGTCGGCCAGCATCGCATGGACCAGCGTGATGCTGCCGCTGACATAGAGGTCGCCGACCTCGTCCTTGAGGCGGCGAATCCGGTCGGCATCGTACGGCCCGATGACCTCCGAGTTCCGCCAGGTCGGGTTCGTCAAGGTCCCGGACACGACGTACTTGGTCGTGTCGTTGAAGAACGGTGCCCCCTCGTCCTCCTCGACCGTCCGCGTCGACCACGCCGGCTCGAACATCTCGTAGGTCCTGCGGCCGAGCAGAATTCCGTTGCTACGGTCGGTGACGGCCCGGAGGCGGTCTCCCATCTTGGGCTCCCAGCCGTACTCGAACGTCCAAGACGGATTGTCGATCACGCCGTCGAGGCTCATGAACTCGTGAACGTGCAGTGCTCCCATGTCGGTACCTCCTCGTGATGTAGACAGGTTTCACCCCCTATACGAATGCCGACCTCCGATTTCGACATCGCTCTTCGTTTTTTAGAGTGTGGCGTCAGCGACCTCCCGCACGGTCCGCCGTGGTGAGGCCGTCTTCGTGCCCACCAGGATCGGGTCTCCTGAGGGGGCCGGCCTTCGGGTTGCCCGGCGTCGTGGCCCACCTCGCCCAAGGGCTCCCATGCGAGCTCGTCAACACGGGTTAGAGGATCATGGACGTTCGTCTTGCGACGCCGCAGGCGGTTCCTGTGGCGAGCTCAACTCTCAGGTGCCTCGTCGCCCTGCGTTGGGGTAACGATGAGCGCTTCGACATCGCTCACTCGAAGCAGGGTCACCCCGGCAGAGGAGACGATGGACGGCAGGCGCCCGTTCTCGATCCAGCGGAGGAGGGTTTTAAGGGAGACGCCGTAAGTGCGGGCGACCTCAGCCACCGTGAGAAGATCCCGAGCGTCCTCCTCGGACATTCCTGCCGACCTAGGACGACCGGCCGAAGCGGTGCTGGCGGCGCGGCCGGGCCACCCTCTTCATGCCGCTCACGGGTGGGGCGCCGTCTGGGTTTGCTGCTCCTGGAGCCGCTTCCAATCGGTCACGTCGAGGCTGTTCACCACGATGGCGCCAATAAGCGGCTCCTCGAGAAGGTTGGTCGCCAGCGACTCGAACCAACGCCACCCG
>JALZEC010000199.1 GCA_030862235.1 Actinomycetota bacterium
TGGTCCACCCGGGCGAAGCCGAGGTCGGCGAAGGGCAACCGGCGCAGGCGCGAAACGGCCTCGTCGGGTGACAGCGCGCCGGAGCGCACGTCGTCCAGCAACCGGCGCAATGTGGGCTCGTCCACCAGGGCAATTATCGCCGGGGGCACGGACCCGTGCCCTATCGTGCGCACGTGACCAGCCCCGGCGACGCCCCGTCGCTCCGTATCGCCTTCCTCGGACCTCCCGGCACCTTCACCGAGGAGGCCCTCCTGGCCGAGCCCGATCTGGCTACTGGGGACCTGGTTCCCATGCGGTCCATGCCCGACGTCTTGGCAGCTACGGCCAAGGGTGACGTGGAGGTCGGCTTCGTCGCCTTGGAGAACTCCATCGAGGGGACGGTCCGCCAGGTGCTCGACGGGCTGATCTTCGAGCACGACCTGCTCATCCAGCGGGAAGTGATCCTGTCCGTGCGCCAGAACCTCCTGGCTCCGCCGGGCATGACCCTCGCCGACGTCAAGCGCGTCGCCTCGTTCCCCGACGCCGTCGCCCAGTGCCGCCGGTTCCTGACCAAGCACCTCCCGGGTGTGGAGATCGTCGCCGCCACGTCTACGGCCGAAGCAGCCCGGGTCGTGGCCGAGTCCCCGCCCGACGGCACCGCCGCCCTGGGCACAGCGCTGGCCGCCAGGCTGTACGGGCTCGACGTCCTGGCCGCGTCGGTCGAGGACCACCACGACAACACCACCCGCTTCGTGCTCGTGGCCCCACCCGCCGCCGGCATCCCCGAGCCCACGGGTCACGACAAGACGACGATCGTCTGCTTCCAGAAGCGGGACCAGCCGGGAAGCCTCCACGGCATCCTCGGCCAGTTCACCGCCCGCAACATCAACCTGACCAAGCTCGAGTCCCGCCCGACCAAGCACAGCCTGGGCGACTACTGCTTCATCATCGACCTCGAGGGCCACATCGGCGACGAGGTGGTCGCCGACTGCCTCCGCGACCTGCACGCCCAGCTGCGCAACCTCAAGTTCCTCGGCTCTTACCCGGCGGCCGGCGAGCACGGTCCAGCCCTTCGCCGCGACGCGGAGGCCGCCTGGCGGGCGGCCGACGAGTGGCTGACGGGCCTTCGCGCCAAGGTTGGCCAGTCACGCCAGTAGCCTTCTAACTCCCGGGAGGGATGGCAGAGCGGCCGAATGCGAGGCTCTTGAAAAGCCTTGGGCGACGAGCCCCGTGGGTTCAAATCCCACTCCCTCCGCCGATCCTTGTTCCAGCCGCCGCTCAGCCGCGCCTCCCCCTGAACCTCCTATAGCTCCGCCAACGTCTATTTGCACAAATATTTGTTTGTGCTAGTGTCGGTTTGCGAAGGGACCGCTAGAGGAGGGGAGCAATGGACAGCTACCAGGCGTTCGAGCGCGCCATCTTTTCAACTGGCCACATCGTCAAGGGCGTGCGCGAGGCGGATCTGTCAGGGCGAACGCCGTGTTCCGAGTGGGATGTCCGGGCCCTGCTCAACCACATCATCGGGACGCTGTGGCTGGCCAGTGGCCTCTTCGCCGACCGTCCGCCCCGGCACACGATGGGTCCCGGACAGCTGCCCGAGACGGACCTCTTCGACGGTGACCCGGCCGGGGCGTACGCCGAGGCCTCGACGGCTGCGCTGGCCAGCGCGGCTCTGGAGGGCGCCCTGACCAGCCCGCATCAGACGCCGCTGGGCGAGATGCCCGGGCCGGTCCTGGCCGGCTTCACCACGCTGGACGTCTTCGTGCACGGATGGGACCTGGCCCAGGCCACGAACCAACCCGGGGACCTCGACGGGAAGCTGGCCGCCCACGTCCTCGAGTTCGCGGTGCAGGCGCTGCCCCCGGAGACCCGCCCGCCGGTCATCGGTCAGCCGGTGGCTGTTCCGGAGGACGCTCCTGTCGTCGATCGCCTGGTGGCCTACCTTGGCCGCCATCCGTGAACCCTGACGCCGCCCTGAAAGCGCTGGCCGAGGCCAATCGCCGGGAGATCCTGCGGTTGGTGGCAGACGAGCCGCGGTCGGTTGGCGACATCGCCGGTCACTTCGACATCACGCCCCAGGCCGTGTCCCACCATCTGCGCGTGTTACGAGACGCCGGCCTGGTCGACGAGCGACGTGACGGCACGCGCCATCTGTTCGTCGTGCGGCCCGAAGGGTTCAGCGCGGTGCACGAGTTCCTCTCCGACTTCTGGGGCCGTCACCTGGGCCAGCTCAAGGCGGCAGTCGAGCCTGCCGACCGTCCGCCGACGAGGCGCCGTGGCTGAGCCCTTCGAGACCGAGATCGAAATCGACGCGCCTGCAGAGGAGGTCTTCCGCCACCTCACCGAGTCGGGAGCGATGTTGGCCTGGATGGGCCAGCACGCGGTGCTCGAGCCCCTTCCCGGCGGACGGTTCGAGGTCGACGTCAACGGGATCCCCATCCGGGGTCAGTACCTCGAGGTGGAGGCGCCGCGGCGGGTTGTCGTCAGCTGGGGGGTCCCCGGAAGCGAGGTCCTGCCACCGGGCGCGACCCAGGTCGAGTTCACGCTCACCGCCACCGATCGGGGTACGCATCTGCGGCTCGTTCACCGCAACCTGCCTGAGACCGAGCTTCCCAAACACGCTCAAGGGTGGGGGCACTTCCTGGCCCGACTGGCGGTTGTCGCCACCGGTTCGGATCCCGGGCCCGACCCGTGGGCGACGCCTTGACGACCGGAGGTGCCTAGCCTGGTCGACGTGGCGTTCCGAGGCTGGCGGGCGGAGGCGATCGAGTTCTTCGAGGGCTTGGAGGCCGACAACTCCAAGACGTACTGGCAGGAGCACAAGCCGGTCTACGACAAGCTCGTCCGTGCTCCGATGGACGAGCTGCTGGCCGAGCTGGCGCCCGAGTTCGGCGAGGGCAAGGTGTTCCGCCCCTACCGTGACGTCCGCTTCAGCCCGGACAAGACGCCCTACAAGACCGCCATCGGCGCCCGGGTCGGTCCCAATGGTTATGTCCAGCTCTCGTCCCGCGGGCTGGCCGCCGCCAGCGGCATGTGGGAGATGGCCCCCGACCAGCTCGACCGCTACCGGCAAGCCGTGGCCGCCGACGAGACGGGGGAGGAGCTGGTCGCCCTCGTGACCGCCCTGCGCAAGAGCGGCTCCGACGTCATCGGCCACGGGATGCTCAAGACCGCTCCGAAGGGCTACCCCAAGGACCACCCCCGCATCGAGCTCCTCCGTCACAAGGGAATCGCCGTCTGGCACGAATGGCCGGCCGGCGCGTGGTTGGGACGGGCGACAGCCAAGAACCGAGTGGTCGACTTCCTGCGGGCGTGCCGTCCGTTCAACGAGTGGCTGGCGACCAACGTCGGCCCGTCCACCCTG
>JALZEC010000293.1 GCA_030862235.1 Actinomycetota bacterium
ACCTCCTGGCCCGCAGGGGCTACGACCCCACGCTCGGTGCCCGGCCGCTCCGCCGTGCTATCCAGCGGTCGGTGGAGGACCCGCTCTCCGAGCGGATCCTCTGGAAGGAGTTCCGGGCGGGCGAGACCGTCATCGTCGACGCCGAGGGCGAGGAGATCGTCTTCCGGTCGATCGAGGGCATCGAGCCCCCGCCGGTCGAGCTGGCCGAGGCCGGCCCCGCCGAATAGGTCCAAGCCGTGCGCCTCCGGGCGCGTGAAAGTCCGAGGAGTGCCACGCCGACGGTTGTTGGCGTGGCACTCGTTTTTTGGGCATTGCACGCCTGCTCGGCGTTGATGCTGGCCATCGCCTCTCGCGGCTGCCCGGAGGACTGTCAAGGGTTCGCGCTGGCCGCCGTGTTCACCACCACGCTCCTCGGCTCGGTCGTCGTCATCTGTACGGGGCTGGCGGCTTGGAGGTGGTGGCACGGAGACAGGGAGGCGGTTCGCTCCCGAGGCCTGTTCGTCACCGGCCTCGTCGTCGGAGGGGCGCTCCTGGCTGCGTCCGTGCTGGCTCTCACCGGCGCTCTGGAGGACGTGATCGAGGGAGTGCTCGGAGTAGCACTCCAGCCCGGCCGGTGGGAGGAGCACCGCTTGTACGAGCGCCCGCCCCCGGTGACCCTCGTTGAGGTGCTCGCGGCGGCCTACGCCGCTGGCCTCGGGGCCCTCGCGGTCGCCGGCGCGCTGTGGATCAGGGGTCAGACCCGACGGGTCGGCTCCCGGTAGATTCCGCCCATCCCCGCCCCTCGTCTCCCTCTGTTGCGGCGCGCCCTCGGCGGGCTGACCCTGCTCCTGGTCGCGGTGGCGACAGGAGCCTGCCAGGTGGTGCTGACGGCCGGTGTTCAAGCGGAGCGGGACGGGAGCGGCTGGGTGCGGGCCGGGATCGGGCTCGATGGTGAGGCGCTGCGGGAGCTGGGCGACCCCGCCCGGGAGCTTCGCCTCGAGGACCTCCGCCAGTCGGGGTGGGACGTCATCGGGCCCGAGCGCGACGACGACGGGCTGACGTGGGTGCGGGTGGCGAAGCGGTTCGCCACGCCGGAGGACGCCTCCCGGGTGGCGGCCGAGCTGAGCGGGCAGGAGGGACCGTTCCGGGATTTCCGTTTGGAGCGGTCACGGTCCTTCTTCAAGACACGGACCTCGTTCAGCGGCCTGATCGATCTGTCGAGGGGATTGGCGGGGCTGAACGACCCGGCCCTGCAAGAGAAGCTGGGCGACCACGACCTGGGCCTCGAGCGGGTCCGGGAGGGGGTGAAGGTGAGGGTGGAGGCCGAGCTCCCGGGCCGGACGCAGTCGTGGGAGCCGGCGCTGGGTGAGCAGGTCCGGATGGAGGTCGCATCGGAGGCGTGGAACCTGCTGCCCCTCGTACCGGCCGCGGCCGGCGTGCTCTTCGCCGTCGCCGCCCTCGCCGTGTCGGTCGCGGCCCGGCGGTGATGTGATCGTGAACACTGCGTGTGTTCACCGTTCGCAACAGGTGGAGGTGGAGTGGTCTGACGGACCTCTCGGTCGGTCGGATCGCCCCACCTCCCGGCCCTGGTCTCGCTGTCGTACCCCCTCGGTACCTTCCTCAACCATGAGCCGCGCCGCCCCCTACCGATGCGTCGAGTGCGAGGCTGTCGCCCCGCGGTGGGTGGGTCGCTGCCCGGCATGCGGGGCGTGGGGAACCCTGGGCCAGGCGCCCGGGCGCACGTCCACGCCGGCGCCACCAGCCTCGGTCCCAACGCCGATCGGCCAGTTCGCCGGGGGCGACTGGCGGCCCCAGCCGACGGGGCTGTCCGAGCTCGACCGGGTCCTGGGCGGCGGGTTCGTGCCCGGCTCCGTCACCCTCCTCGGGGGCGAGCCGGGGGTGGGGAAGTCCACGCTGGTCCTCCAGGCCCTCGCCCGCCTGGCGGGGGCGGGCGCCCGCTGCCTGCTCGTCTCGGGAGAGGAGTCGCCCCATCAGGTGCGGCTGCGGGCCGAGCGGCTCGAGACACTGGCGCCCGAGCTCTGGCTGGTTGCCGAGACGCAGCTGCCGCACATCATCGCCACCGTCGAGCAGATCGATCCCTCCTACCTGGTGGTGGATTCGATCCAGACGGTGACCGATCCCGAGCTGGCGGCGCCGCCGGGGTCGGTGGCCCAGGTTCGGGCGTGCGCCCAGCGACTCGTGCGGGTGGCCAAGGAGCGAGGCGTCACCACCGTCCTGGTCGGGCACGTGACGAAGGACGGGAGCCTGGCCGGGCCGCGGGTCCTCGAGCACATGGTCGACACGGTGCTCTCGTTCGGCGGCGACCGCCACCACGCGCTCCGCCTCCTGCGGGCGACCAAGCACCGGTTCGGGTCGACCGCTGAGCTCGGCCTGTTCGAGATGAGCGAAGCCGGCCTCTCCCCTGTGCCCGACGCCGGCCGGCTCTTCCTCGCCGACCGGCGTCCGGGAGTGGCGGGGTCGGTGGTCGTTGCCGCTCTCGACGGTCACCGGCCCCTCCTGGTCGAGCTCCAGGCGCTGGTCGTTCCCGCCGCGGGTGGGGCGCCGGCGCGCCGCTCCGCTCAAGGGCTCGACGCCGGCCGCCTGGCCTTCCTGCTCGCCGTGCTCGACCGTCGCGCCGGCGTGCGCCTGGCGGCGAAGGACGTGTACGGCCTCGCCGTGGGCGGCGTGCGCGTCGTCGATCCCGGGGCCGACTTGGCCCTCGCCCTCGCCCTGGTGTCGGCCGCCGTCGACCGGCCGCTGCCCGCCGATCTTGTGGCGTGTGGCGAGGTCGGTCTGGCCGGCGAGTTGCGGCAGGTGCCTCAGACCGGGCGACGGCTGGCCGAGGCGGCCCGGCTCGGGTTCCGGCGAGCCCTGGTTCCGGTGTCCGCTCCCGACCCTCCGACCGGCATCGCCGCGGTACGAGCATCAACTCTCGTGGATGCCCTCGCTTCGGCCGGACTGGCGGCGAGGGCGCGCCTGGCGGACCCACAACAGACCGGCGTTCGGGGGTTCAGCAAGTAGCATCTCGGCGTGCCTATCAGGCGGCATCTGGTCCTGACCGACGCGCTCGCGTCCGTGGCGCCCGGGACGGCCCTCCGTGAAGGCCTCGACCGGATCCTCCAGGGAAGCCGCGGCGCGCTCATTGTCATCGGCGATGGCCCCGAGGTACTGGCCATCTGCTCCGGAGGCTTCCTTCTCGACGCCGAGTACACGCCGCAGCGCCTTTCCGAGCTGGCGAAGATGGACGGCGCCATCATCCTGGCGTCTGACGCCAGCCGGATTGCCCGGGCCAACGTCCACCTCGTTCCCAACCCCAACGTGCCCACGTCCGAAACCGGCACCCGGCACCGCACGGCCGAGCGAGTTGCCCGCTCCATCGGCGTGCCTGTGGTCTCGGTGTCCGAGGACATGTCGTCGATCGCCGTCTACTACGGCGACTTCAAGCACCCGCTCGAGGCCCCGCCCCGCTTGCTGAACCGAGCCAACCAAGCCCTGCAAACCCTCGAGCGTTACAAGAGCAGGCTGGACTCGGTCGCAGGATCCCTGTCCGCCCTCGAGGTGGAAGACCTGGTCACCGTGCGCGAGGTCGTCACCGTTCTCCAGCGGACCGAGATGGTTCGCCGCATCGCCGAGGAGATCCACGGCTACATCGTCGAGCTCGGCACCGACGGCCGCCTCGTGCGACTCCAGCTCGAGGAGCTGATGGCCGGCGTCGAGGACGATCGGCGACTGGTGATAAAGGACTACTTCCACATCGAGGAGGACTGGCACCTAAGCGAGGCCATGAACGCGCTGGCCGAGCTGACCACCGAGGACGTCCTCGACCTCAAGTCGGTGACCTCGGTGCTGCACCTTCCCCCCGAGGCGGCTGACATGGACATGGGGCTCCAGCCACGGGGGTACCGGCTCCTCGCCAAGATCCCCCGTCTCCCCGAGACGGTCATCGAGCGCATCGTGGAACGGTTCGGCACCCTGCAGAAGATCCTGCGAGCGACGGTGGACGACCTGGACGAGGTGGAGGGCGTGGGCGAGGCGAGGGCCCGTGCGATCAAGGAGGGGCTCTCCCGCCTGGCCGAGACGAGCATCCTCGACCGCTACGGCTGATAACCCGCCCCGCCGGCGACGGCCCAATCGATCGGGGCTGGTTGGCCTTTCGCCCCAGTTCCTGGCACTCTGGAGACGTCCCCACTGTGTCTCGTTCTTGGGAGAGGTATGTCTTTTGATGTCGGTGACAAGGTCGTCTATCCCCACCACGGCGCGGCTGTCATCGAGAAGCGGGAGCGCCGAGACGCGTTCGGCACCGACCGCGAATACCTCGTCCTGAGACTGGCGTACGGCGACCTGACCCTGATGGTCCCGGCCGACAACACCGAAGAGGTGGGGCTACGCGAGGTCATCAACGACGAAGAGGTGGAGGAGGTGTTCGCCGTCCTTCGCAAGTAGGAGGCGCGGATGCCCACCAACTGGTCCCGCCGCTTCAAGAACCACGTCGAGAAGCTCAAGTCGGGCGACATCTATCAGGTCGCGGAAGTCGTGCGGAACCTGTCCATCCGCGAGAAGGACAAGGGGCTCTCGGCCGGCGAGAAGCGGATGCTCACCAAGGCTCGTCAGATCCTGGTCTCGGAGCTCACCTTTGCCCTCGGCGTCACCGAGGAGGAGGCCGAGCGCAAGCTCGACGAGGCGCTGCCGTAACTCAGTCGAGGCGTAGGTCAACTGACGGCGGCGGTTGGGCGATCGTCGTCCACGCCCTCTTCGGCGGTCCGAAGGCCCTGGACTCCGATGGCTAGGAGGCCGCCCGCTCCGAGGCGAGGCCCGAGGATCGAGGGCGGTGAGCCGGGCGGACGCCACCGGCGTGAGGACGAGCGGGGGCTTGGCGGTCAGCAGGTGGAGGGACGCCAAGCAGTGGCCGAGCTGCTCGCCGCCGGCCGCCGACGTGTCTTGGACGTGTGCATGGCCGAGGAT
>JALZEC010000319.1 GCA_030862235.1 Actinomycetota bacterium
AGGGCCTCGAGGTTGCCCCGAGTGGCATAGATCGCCTTGAGGTTCGCCAGCATGCGTCCCAGGATCGCCCGCGGGCCCACCGGGTCGAGGTAGGTCTCGAGGAACGGCGTGCTGGCCCCGTTGACCAGGTGGAACCGCTCCTCGCACGTCTGCCGGTCCAGCAGACGGCCGCCAGAGAAGGGGTCCACCCAGACCGGCGGATCGGACCCCACGTGCTGGATCAGGAAGTGGCCGGGCATCCCCACCCCCACCAGGTGCAGGCCGAGCCGGCGGCCGACCTCCATCCCGAGGACCGAGAGCGAGATGGGCAGGCCGACCCGGCGGCGCAGCACCTCGTTGAGGAAGGAGTTGGCCGGGTCGTAGTAGTCGTCGACGTTGCCCGTGAAGCCCAACTCCTCGAACAGATAGCGGCGCCAGCCGGGCAGCGTCGGCTCGGGGCAGCCGGCGGCCAGCTCGTTGATCGCTTCGAGCTCAGCCTCGATGTCCAGG
Source organism: Actinomycetota bacterium (assembly GCA_030862235.1). Lineage (GTDB taxonomy): Bacteria > Actinomycetota > Acidimicrobiia > Acidimicrobiales > AC-14 > JALZEC01. The sequence goes on from JALZEC010000319.1 coordinate 490, forward strand.
TCAGGGTAGGCGTGAGCCGCGACGAGCAGGGAGGCCCGGTCGAGCGGGAGCTGGGACTCGGGCCCCTGCACCAGTTCGGCGAACGAGGCCGTGGGGTCGTCCACGTTTATTGAACCTACCCCTGAAGCCCGGTCACGGAACTCGCGCCAAAGGGGACCGCTACGATCCGGTCCATGGCCAGTGCCTCGCCCTCGTCCACGCCCAACCCCAACGCCATGAAGTTCACGCTCGACACCAAGCTGCCGGGCACCATGAACTTCACCAAGCCGGAAGCGGCAGCAGGGAACGCGTTCGCCGAGGCCGTGTTCGCCATCGACGGGGTGGTGCAGGTCTTCGGAGTCAACGACTTCGTCACCGTCACCCGGCGGCCCGGTGCGGACTGGGACCCCATCGTCGAAGGGGTCAAGGCGGCCGCCGCCGAGCACCTCTAACGTGGGAGGCCGCCATGGCGAGACGACGTGCCCAACCGAATCTTTTTGAGCTGCGGGGAGGCGGGGCCACCATCAGCTGGACTCCCGCCGGGCTTGCCGGCCGGGCCCACCTCACCTACGACGACGGCGACCAGCAGTACAGCTTCGGGCCGGACGAGCTCCGCGTGTCGAGGAGTGTCTTGGGCCGGTTGGTGACCGCTCAGCTCTCGGCCGTGCCCGACCTGGCTACGACGACGCTCGTCCTCGTCGTGCCCCAGGTGAACCTGGGCGACAAGGGGGAGCAGAGGGTGCGGACCCTCGCCGTGCTCGTCGACGAGCAGACGAGCATCGGCGGGCCCGGGCTGGTCACCGGCCAGGTGCAGAAGTACAAGACGCTCCGCCTGAGCGGCACCGCCCGCCAGGTGGACTTCTAGCCGGCGGCGGGGGCGGCCCGGGGATCCCCTGGCTCGAGGACGTCGTCGCCGTTGTCCTCCCGCTCGACCAGCACCGGGCGGGCGAGGAGGGCGTCGATCGCCTCCGGCGGCTGGGGACGGGCGAAGTAGTAGCCCTGGGCGAAGCGGCAGCGGAGCCGGCGCAGGGTGATGACCTGGCGGCGGGTGCTCACCCCTTCGGCGACCGCATCCATCTTGAGGGTGGCCGCCAGCTTGATCACGGCCCGGGCCAGCGCCGACTCGTGTGGGCCTTCCGAGACTCCGTCGATGAACGACTTGTCCACCTTGAGGATGTCGAAGGGGAACTGGCGGAGGTAGCCGAGCGACGAGTAGCCGGTCCCGAAGTCGTCGATGGCGATGCGCACGCCCAGGTCGCGCAGCTCGGCCAGCCGGCGCGAGGTCGTCGCGGTGTCCTCCATGAGCACGCTCTCGGTGATCTCCAAGACGAGCTGGCCGGGCTCGAACCCTGTGGCCAGGAGGGCGTGGGCCACCTCGTCGGCCCAGCCCGACTGCTGGAACTGGCGGGGGGAGACGTTGACGCTGACCCGCAGTCGCTCGCCGGCGTGCTGGCGCTGCCAGGCCGCGCCCTGGAGGCAGGCCTCCTCGAGGACCCAACGGCCGAGCGGCACGATGAGGCCCGTCTCCTCGGCGAGGCCCACGAACTCATGAGGGGACAGCAGGCCCCGGGTGGGGTGCTCCCAGCGGACGAGAGCCTCGACCCCGGCGACCCTGCTGGTGTCGAGGTCGATGATGGGCTGGTAGCAGAGGCGCAGCTGCCTGTCCCGGATGGCGACCCTCAGGTCGTGCTCGACGGCCAGTTGGGCGACGACGTCGGCCCGCATCGACTCGTCGTACAGCGCGTGCTGGCCCCGGCCCCGTTGGCGAGCCTGCTCCACGGCCACCTCGGCGTCCCGGAGCAGCTGGTCAGCGTGCCCGAACACGCCGGGGGCGAGCGCCACCCCGACCGTGGCCGTCATCGTGACCTCCTGGCTCCCAACGAGGAACGGCGCGCTCAGGGCCCGCTCGACCCGCTCGGCGAGGGCCAGGGCATCGGCGCGGTCTGCCACGTCCTCGCAGAGAATGGCGAACTCGTCCCCGCCGATGCGGGCCACGGTGTCATCCGGGCGGAGGACGTTCTGGAGGCGCTCGGACACGGTCACCAGGAGCTGGTCGCCGGCGCTGTGGCCGTAGCCGTCGTTGATGATCTTGAACCGGTCGAGGTCGAGGCAGAGCAGGGCCACCGAGGAGTTGCGTCGGCTGGCCCGAGCCAGGGCGTGCTCCATACGGTCGGCGAGCAGGGCCCGATTGGGAAGCGACGTCAGAGGATCGTGCAGCGCCCGCTGGGCCAGCTGCCGCTCGAACGTCTCCCGCTGCTGGTCCGTCTCCCGCCGGTCGGTGATGTCCCGGATGATCACCGTGTAGAACCGCCCCTCCGACGTCTCCCAGGCGGACAGCGACAGCTCCAGGGGGAACTCGCGGCCGTCACGACGAATGCCGGTCAGCTCCAGGTCCTGCCCGCTGTCGCCGGCCTCGGCGAACACGGGAAGGCTCTCGAGGCTGGTGACCAGGGCCTCCCCGACCCGGTCGGCAACCAGAAAGCCGATTGGCTGACCGATCACTTCCCCTTCCGTGTAGCCGAACGTTTGCTCAGCGCCCCGGTTGAAGGTGACGACCCGCCCGGCCGAGTCGAGGATGAGGATGGCCTGGCGGGCGAAGCGGGTGGCCGCCCGTGACCGTTCCTCGGCGTGGCGCAGATCCTGGGTCACCCGGGATCGGGCGAGAAGGCGGGCAAGGTGGTCCGCTACTCCTTGCAGGACGAGCACCAACCCGTCGTCGGGCGGGTTAGCCCCGTCCGGACAGAAGAACTCGAGCACGGCCTCGACCTGGCCGGCGACGACCACGGGGAGACCGAACGCGGCAGGGACCCCCGCCTCGAGGGATACGCCGCCCCAAGGGAACTCCGGGTCGGCTCGCAGATCGGCGACCCAGGCCGGCTCGTGCGACGCCCGCACCCGTCCCGGCAGCCCGACGCCTGAGGGCACGTGCCGAGCCGTGCCTCCCTCCTCCGCCGGAGGCCAGGTCGCGGTGAGGACGAGGCTACGGGGCTCCCCCGGGGCCGGTGCGTACAGGTGGGCAGCGGGCCAGCCGGTAAACCCGCACACCTCGGCCAGCACGGTCTCCGCCGCCTCCTCCAGCGTGGAGGACTGGTTGGCGGTGGCCGCGGCCCGCTCGAGCAGCCGGAGGTGGGCGAGCTGCTGACGCAGCGGCCGGTCGCCCGACGGTGTGCTCCCGGTCGCGGTCACAGGACTTCCAGAATGCCTCACGTCGCCCTTATGGGCCGTCCAGGACCCACTGCAGGCCGGACAAGCCGGTGTCCTCTGAAACGCGAGGTCAGAGCGCCCAGTGCACGGTTCGGGTGGGCTCGTAGGCGCAGAACGTGCCCGTGCGGACGGACCGCCGCAGGTGATGACCCAGCTCCGGATGTGCCCGTTCGATGCGATCCACCGCGATGCGGATGCGGGTGGCGACCACGCGGCATGCCCGCTCGAGGGGGTCGCCGGTCTCCCCTTCGGCTAGGACGCTGGTGAGGGCGTCCCGCTCCGCCCGGGCCAGCGCCGCCCGGATGCGGTCGCCCGCCCGCTCGGCCTCGACCAGCTCGCTGGCCAGGTCGGCCAGCCGCGCCTCGTATTCGGCACGGGTCGTCTCGTCCAGGACGGCGACGGCGAGGGGCCAGACCCGGAACCCGGCGGTGGGCCAGGCTCGAGCGCGCCCCGAGACCGGACCAGGACGGGCGGCCGCTCTCGCTTCCAGCAGATCGAACACGTGCAGCTCCCGGCCCGGGGCGTGCAGCAGCCGGGCGATGTCGCCCAAGCCCCGCCCGTCCCGCAGGCGCACCGCCTCATCTGGCGGACCGACCAGCCACCCGTCATCCTGACGGCGGAACCAGAGGGGACCGTCGCCCAGGTCGCCGAGAGACCGGCCGGTGCCGTCTTCGGACCGGGCGAGCACCACCTGCGTCTCCGCCGCCAGCCGGTCCACCCCCAGCTGCCGGTAGATCCCGGCGGCGGCGTCCAGGAGGTCCACGCCTCGCTCCCAGTCGCCCGGATGACCCCGCGTCCTCAGCAGAGCGGCCAGGTGGCGCTGCGTGTGGGCCAGCAGCAACGGCGCGCCGGCCCGTGAGTGGGCCTCCAGGGCGTGGTCGAAATGGGCAACCGCCTCGTCCCAGTGACCCAACGTCTGGGCCAGACGGCCAAGGGCCAGGGACACCGAGCCGTAGAACACGGCTCCCCCGTCTTCGACGGCGAAGTCCCCAGCGTGGGGGGCCAGGCGGCGCGAGAGCAGCTCCGCCTCCTCAGTCGCTTCCACCTCGCTGGCCAGCTCGGCCAGCTGGAAGAGCGCGCCCAGCCGTCCGGTGGCCGGAACAGGGTCCGTCGGCAGGAGTTGAACCAGCTCCTGGTGGGCCTGGGCGTCGCGACCCATCTCCCCGAGCACCGCGGCCAGCACGGCATGAGCTCCGGCGGGGGCGGAAGGGTGCTCCTCGAGCAGGCCTCGGAGCAGGATCTCCGCCTCCGCCGGCCGCTGCTGCTCCCTGCGGAGGCCGACGAGCAGGAGGGTGGCGAGAAGCGAGGCGCGCGGCTCCCCCGCCTCCTGGCCCCGGCGGGCGGCGTCGGCGGCCAGGCGTTCGCAGGCGGAGAAACGGCCCTCCATCAGGGCCCGGGCCCCCCGCCACAGAAGGGCCTGCCAGGCTTCGGGGCCGTTCGGGTCGACCGCCTCGACGGCGGCATCCGCCTCCGCCACATCGCCCCATTCGAGGAGGGCGACGACACGATCCGCCGTCGTGAGGCCGGTCACGTCCTCCGAGTCTACGGAGGGGACGCCATGACGGAGGGTGGCGGCCCCGGCGGGGGCGATCAGCACCCGGCGGGCGGCGCGGGCGAAGCTGGCGACGGCTCAGCCCAGACGGGGCGCGCGGCCACGCAGTCGATCGGTCTCAGCCGAACTGGGCCTCGGGCTCCACCTCGACGTCGGCCTGGGAACCGCGGTTGTTTCCCCGGACCGTGGGCGAGCGGGCGAGGCGGGCGAGGGCCTGGTTGAGCTCGACCACCCGCTTGCGGTTCAAGGTGTAGAAGACGAAGCTGCCCTCCCGCCAACGGGACACGAGATCGGCCCGAAGCAGCACGGCCAAGTGGTGGCTGGCGAGCGAGGGCGCCATGCCGATCGACTTGGCCAGGGCGCCGGCGCTGCGGGGCCCGGCTTGCAGCTCGCTCAGGACGAGCAAGCGGTGCGGCTCGGCCAAGACGGCGAGCTCCCCAGCGAGGCGCTCAGCCTCGTCGCGTCCAACTGCGGTGGGCACGTGCCCTTCCTTACCCACCGCCGCCGCAAGTCAAGACCATTTTTCGACCGGATTCGGCTCCGGAGCTCGTGGAAAGTGGCTTCGGCCGGGGTGGCTGACTAGGGTCTCGGCACCTGGCGGGCCCCACGTCGCTTCCGTCGCATCACCGCTGACGGTCCGCATGTCGCCGTACTCTGCAAGCCCGGGAGGCTGATGAGCCCAGCATCCGGACGTCGAATCGGCGTGGGCGCCCTCTTGGCGGTGCTCACGCTGGCTTCGGGGACCGCCGGTGCGCTGGCCAGGCAGATCGACGGCAAGCAGGCCGAGGCGGCGGCCCTGGCCGACAAGCTCGAGCAGCAAGCGACCCGGATCGTGGCCGTCGACATGGAGCACCGCCGAGCGCTCCGCGAGCTCGAGCAGGCGGAAGCGGCCGTGGCCCAGGCGGAGGCGGAGCTGGCCGCCACCAACCGGCGCCACGACGAGGCCAAGCAGCGGCTCGTCGTCCAGGCCCAGGACGCCTACGTGGTCGGCGGCTCGGTCTCCGTGCTCAAGTACCTGATCCGGACCAGCCACGGGGACGAGGTGGTGCGCCGCACCTACCTCCGCATCCTGAGCGGCCAGGACCGCGAGGCGATAGGGCTGCTGCGGGCGACCCGCGAGGACCTGCAGGACATGAAGAAGCGGCTCCAGGCCGCCCGTCAGGCGGCGCAGGAAAAGGCCAGGGACATCGGGCGGGACAAGGAGGAGCTGGACAAGGCCATCCGCTCCCAGCGGGCCCTACTGGCGCAGGTGAACGGGGAGCTGGCTGCGCTCGTCGCCGCTGAGCAGGCCCGGAGGGACGAGGAGGAGGCACGTCTGACCGCCGCCCGCCTGGCCGCGGCGCGGGCCGCCACGCCCGCACCGGCCC
>JALZEC010000321.1 GCA_030862235.1 Actinomycetota bacterium
TCCGACCACCGCCGTGGCGATGGCTCCCAGCCGCTCTCGCCGTCCGGCCTGGGCGTCGTGGATGTCCAGACCTTCGTACTGCTGACGCAGAAGGTCATCGACCACCGTCGTCGCGCTCACGACACCATCACCGACCGTGACCGGGCCTGTGGCCCCCAGGATCTCCGCCAGGAACGGGACGTCCAGCGCCAGGACGCCGTCGACTTGCTCTCCGGTCAAGGTCGCCCACATCTTGGCGGCCAAGGGTGCGGTGACGTCGAAGCGGGGCGTGGTGGCCAAGTTCCGCCACTCGCGGCCCGGCTGTAGCCAGCCCCAGAGCTCCCCGAGCTCGCCCTCGACGCTCACACCGGGCTCGGGAAGGGTGAGCTCTCCGGAGGGTCGCAGAGGTGCGACCGTCACGAACCCCCCGGACGTCTGCATCGTCCCGATGCTCAGGAACATCCCCGAACCCGCCCGCATCTCGGCGTTGTTGGCTGCCAGCAGGAGATACCGCCGAGGGCCTTCGAGCACGCTGGCGACACCACCCAAACCCTCGGCTGCCGTCCGCAACGTCCCTCGGGCCGAGGCCAGTTCCCGCTCGAGGACCGAGCGGTAGTACCTAAGCGGCTCCACGAGGCCGTTCCGAGGCCCGAGCCGCACCTGGCCGAGGGCGGCCTCGGCCCGCACGGCTCGATCGGCAAGGACGCGGAGTGTGGCAATGCGCTCAGGCCCGGTCGGACGCGCGTTTCGGGCGATGCCGTCGACCGCTTCTGCGGTAACGCTGGCCACCCCGGCGACTCGAGCGGCTGCATCCGTCAGCTCGGTGAACGAACGCAGCTGCCGTCCCACGACCGGCACGACGCGCAGCGGCGCCAGGAGGGGGGAGGAGGCATGCCGGTGAGCCCGCTGGAGCGAGTGACGCGCCTGCTCCATCTGGACTTCGGCTTGGCTCTTGTGAAAACCGGTTGAGTTGATCGAGCGGCGCGCCCCCTGCGCGTCACGCGTACCTTGCCGGGCGGCCCCGTAGGCCAGGGCCAGTTGAACAAGGCAGCACACCAGCCAAACGCCGAAGACGAGCCAGACGAACCGACGGCGGGACGGCGGGCGAACGTGATGCCGGCGAGGTGCGCCCCGCTGCAGCGTCGAGACCGACTCGGTCATCGCAAGATCGCCGCAATCCCCCGAGGGAGGGCCGGGCGGTTCAGCGTGAGCGGAGCCGGCCTGTGGCGACGGCGAAACCGACAAGGGCAGCCAAGCCCAGGGCTGCACTGGCGACAAGGTCCGACCGGGTGAGAAGACCGCCACCACCCTCGTCGATGGGAGAGGACGCGTCGCCCAGCGTCAGGTTCGGCCCCGATGTTGGTCGGTCAGCGCCTCCCTGCGTCGACTGTGCCGAGAGCGCCCCCGCAGGTACGGCGGCTACCCCCAGGTTCGGGGAAGGGCCAGCGTAGGTGCTTGCGGTCCCGACGTAGAGGTCCCCGTTGGGAGGTGGCGGGGTGAGCCCCGCGTAGCCCGCCTGGGCCAGGGCGGCTGGGGCCGCGCCCAGCAGGAAGCTGCCGACCAACAGGAAGAGGAGGAGGTGCCTGCCTCCCCGGCCCCGACCCCGGCTGGCACGGTGCGCGCTGTCGCTCTCCGGTCTCATCGGCTTCCTCGCGTCAGGTCCAACAACCCGACATCCTACCCAAACCGGTCAATCTCGAAAAGAGACCCTCGGATCGCGGGGTCCGTAAGACCGGTTCGAGATGTTCAGGTTGGGTCAGGCTGACGACCCCGGTGGGAAGGATGAGCGTCAGCGGCAGGCGTCCGGCCGGAACTGCGGCGGGATCTCCTCGCACCAGCTGGGGATGGGCGGCACCGTCGTGTTCGGGACCCTCTGAGGAGGGCTGGTGGTCGCCGTCGTCGCCGTCGTCGCCGGGGGACTGGTGGTCGGGCTGGTCTGCGGCGGGAACGTCGGTGGCCAGATCGGCTCCTCCGGCGCCGGCTCCTCCGACACCGGCTCCTGTTGGGGTGGGGACGGTGCAGACGGCGCCGGCTCGCTCCCCGAGGAGCGTGCGAGGGGCGCGGGTGCGGGAGCACGGGAGGGGGAAACAGTGCCGGCACGGACCGTCGTCTCGGTCGCACCTTCAGGGGGCGGCGTCGTCGTCGTGGTGGTGGCGGTCGTGGAGCTCGTCGTGGAGGAGGTGGGGCGCGTGGTGGGCGCCCGCGGGCGGCTCGTGCTCGTTGTCGAGGAACGTTCACGGGCCGCGACGCTCTCCCCGTCGTCGGGGCTCGAGCCGAATGGCCCGCCGGCGACGAGAATCCCGAGGAGTGCACCGGCAACAAGGATGAGGGCCGCCACCCACCGCTGGTTCACAGGAATCACAGACTAGGCCACGCGGTTCTCGGTCCCACCGCACCCCTCGGGCAAGCCCTCGGTAGAGGGCGAGCGCGTCCTTGCCGACGACCCTGGCTCAGAGCCTCGGGGCAGCGACGAAGCACAGCTCGACGAGCTGCTTCACAATCAGCTCGTCGCTGACGCTGAGCTCGATACTGCGGACGGCATACGGTTCGAGTGGCTGGCCCTGCACTTGCGAGATCAGGGGGTGCAAGGGCCGCCGGTCCTCTTCTTCGGAGCCGAGGAGGCATTCGTGGAGCTTCTCGCCTGGGCGGAGTCCGGTGAAATGTGTGACGATCGGCCGCTCGGAGCGGGCGGCGAGCAGCTGTGCGACATCGGCGATCCGGACCGGCTCACCCATGTCGAGGACGAGGACCTCGCCCGGTGCGCCGATGGCTCCCGCCTGAACGACCAACTCCACTGCTTCTTCCACCGTCATGAAGTACCGCGTCACGTCGGGGTGCGTGACCGTGATCGGTCCTCCCCTCTCGATCTGCGCGTTGAACGTGGTCAGGACCGATCCCCGGCTGCCCAAGACGTTGCCGAACCTGACGCTGAGGCAGACGGTCGAGCTCTGCGTGCTCATGTAGCTCGCCAACCGTTCGGTCAGTCGCTTGGAGTATCCGAGCACGCTGCACGGATCGGCTGCCTTGTCCGTCGAGATGTTGACGAATCGGTCGACGCCGTACTCCACGGCCAGCTCGAGCAGGTCCAGGGTGGCCCAGACGTTCGTCTTGACCGCTTCCCCCGGATGGCGCTCTAGCAGGGTCAGGTGCTTGAGCGCCGCGGCATGGAAGACCACCTCGGGTCGACGCTCCGCCATGACCTGCTCGACAGCCGGCCGGTCTCGAAGGTCGAGCAGCACAAGGTCGGGCGAGTCCAACAGGGCCCGGCCGAGGATTCCGAGCTGGACGCCGTGCAGAGCCGATTCGTCCCGATCCACCATGATCAGCTCCGAAGGAGCGAACCGATAGATCTGACGGCAGAGCTCCGAACCGATGGAGCCGCCCGCTCCGGTGACCATCACTCTCTTACCGGTCAGGTATCCGGCGATGGACCGAATGTCCGTCCGGATCTCGTGCCGGCCGAGAAGGTCCGCCGTCGTCACGTCGCGGATATCGCTCACGCCGACCTTGCCACCCAGCAGCTCGCCGACCGGCGGGAGCACCTTGACGGTCAAGCCGCAACCCACCGCCAGCTCGGTCAGCTCCGTCACGAGGGGGGCGCTAGCACTGGGGATGGCGATCAGCAGCGCATTCGCGCCGTATCGTTCCGCCGCCTCGGCCAGCTTCTGCCGAGTACCGACCACCGGCACCCCCATCAGCCGGAGGTTGCGTTTCTTGGGATCATCGTCGAGCAGCGCGACCGGAAAGTAAGCACTGTCCGGATTGCGCAGTATTGCCCGAATGACCTGGCTCGCGCCTTCGC
>JALZEC010000329.1 GCA_030862235.1 Actinomycetota bacterium
CCCGCCTGGCCGGAGTCGGCAACCTGGCCGCCGACGAGGCGTTGTGGCGGGCCGGCCTCGACCCTGCCCGCCCCGCCGGATCCCTGACGGCCGCCGAACGCCGCCGCCTCCACCGCCACTTACGGCAGACGCTCGCCGACCTCCTGGCCCAGGGCGGCTCGCACACCGGCGACCTGGTGCCTCACCGCCGGCCGGGCGGCTTGTGCCCGAAGGACGGTACGCCGCTCGTACGGCGCACCGTCGGCGGCCGCACCACCTGGTCGTGCCCCCGCCACCAGCACTGAGCCGCACCCGCCCCGGGTCTATGGCGGCGGGCCGGCCCCCGTCGGCTGCATCCGCCGGAGCAGCACGTCCTGGGTGTTGCTCACCTGGTCGGCGTTCTTGGTGTCGCTCCACGCGACGAAAGCCGCGTCGTCGGTGGACGCCACATCCGGCGGATACCAGTTCCCGATGGCTTCGGTGTACTTGGTCCGCTGAATGGGGGAGTCGTTCACCTGCCGGTGCACGAAGCGCACTCCGCCGTCGCTGGACGAGACCCAGTACACGTCGTCGATCCCGGTCGACCTGCTGCGGTAGTAGGCGATGTCGATCCGCCCGTTGGGCGCCACGGAGATGGTCGGGCTGCGGGCTTCGCCTGTCGCCGCCTGGTCGGGGGAGAGCCCGAGGGGGGCACTCCACGTGGTTCCCTTGTCGTCCGACCGGCGGAACACGACCTGCTGGCGACCGAGGCGGGCGTCGGTGAACACCACGTACAGGGCTCCCGAGCGAGGGTCGAGGGCGATCTTGCCAGGGTCGTACTGGTTGCCGATCTGGGGTTGGCTCTCGATCCTGGTGTAGGTGAACGTCGTCCCGCCGTCGGTCGAGCGAGCGAGGAACAGGTCGGACGGGCCGTCGGCGAAGCGGCGGGCGAACGTGGCGTAGATCACGCCGTCGGGGGCCTGGATGGGCGCGGACGGGATTTGACCGGCCGGCTGGTCGTTGAAGATGACCGGTTCGGTGAAGGTCATCCCACCGTCGTCGGAACGGACGAACAGGGCCTGGTCACAGAAGCTGCGGTCACGGCACTGCCAGAAGGAGATCAGAACCCGGTCGCGACCATCCGGGGCGGCGGCTGCCGACATCTGCGGACGGGCGTAGCCGATGTTGTCGGCCAGCGGCCGGCTGACCGGGCGCACGGTGAAGCTCTTGCCTCCGTCGGTGGACGTGCCCAGCATGACGCTCTCACGCGTGCCGTCGTCGCTGAGAGCCGAGCCGAAGGTGGCGTAAATGGTGCCCGAGGGGCCAAAGGCGACGCCGTTGGGGCCGGTCGGGACGTGACCGCCCGAGCCGCCGTTGATCTTGCAGCCGGTGTAGCCGGGCGGCACCTGGAACACCCCGTCGGTCCACTCCTTCCCGCCGTCAAAGGTGACGTGGAAGGTGCAGTGGGCGGCGGTCATGTTGGCGTCGGTCACGACGATGTGCCTCGGATCCTTCGGGTCGACCTCGACAGAGGGTCCCTCGAAGCCCCGAGCCAAGGCCAGGGTCGCCGCCGCCCGGCACGCGGGAAAGGAGCACCGCTCGGAGGCGGCCGTCGGATCCTCCTCCGAGGTGCGCCCGTCGGAATCGCCCCCGGTGAAGAACCAGACAGCGGCCAAGACCAGAACCAGTCCGCCGGCGATCATCAGAAGCACCGGCAGGCGCGACGAAGTGCTTTCTCCCTGTGGCCCACCCATCCTTCGCAGGGTAGGTCGTCGGCGGCATCCGCGTGGCCGCCTTTGCATCTACTCTGACCGGCCGTGGACGTGCGCGACCGGTTCTACATCGGCGGCGAGTGGGTTGAGCCGGTAGGCAGCGGAACCATCGATGTGGTCAACGCCGCCACCGAGGAGTCGCTCGGCCGGGTGCCGGAGGCCAGCCGGGCTGACGTCGACAGGGCCGTCGCCGCCGCCCGCACCGCGTTCGGACCCTGGTCGGCAACCCCAGTCGAGGCCCGGACGACGCTCATCCAGAAGTTGTCCGACGGACTCATGGCCCGGCTTCCCGAGATCGCGGTGCTCGTCGCCCAGGAGGTGGGGATGCCGGTGGGCTCGGCCGGCGTCATCCAGGCGGGCCTGCCCGCTCTTGTCGCGTCGAGCTATGTCGAGATCGCACGCCAGTTCCCGTTCGAGGAGAACGTGGTGAGCTCACGGGTGGTGTACGAGCCCGTGGGCGTGGTCGCTTGCCTCACGCCCTGGAACTATCCACTGCACCAGGCTATGTGCAAGGTGGCACCAGCCCTCGCCGCCGGTTGCACCGTTGTCCTCAAGCCGAGCGAGGTGGCCCCGCTCAGCACCTTCATCCTGGCCGAAGTGGTGGCCGAAGCGGGCGTCCCCCCTGGCGTGTTCAACCTCATCACCGGGTACGGCCGGCCGGCGGGGGAAGCGCTCGTCGAACACCCAGACGTGGACATGGTGTCCTTCACCGGCTCCACTGCCGCCGGTCGCCGCGTCGCCGAGTTGAGTGCCCGCACGCTCAAGCGCAATGCCCTCGAGCTGAGTGGGAAATCGGCGGCGATCGTGCTCGACGACGCCGACCTGGAGGAGGCGGTCGAGGCGTGCGTCCGCCAGGCCATGCTGAACTCGGGCCAGACGTGCATGGCCTGGACCCGGCTGCTGGTCCCGAGAGAGCGCCACGACGAGGCGGCCAAGATCGCCGGCCGGGTGGCCGAGTCGCTCACCCTCGGTGACCCTCTCGGGGAGGCCGATCTCGGGCCGCTGGCCAGCTCCGAGCAGCGGGAGCAAGTGCGCCAGTACATCCGGTCGGGCATCGACGACGGGGCGATCCTCGTCGCTGGCGGGGAGGAGCCGCCCGAGGGCCTGGAAAAGGGCTTCTACGTGCGCCCCACGGTTCTGGCCGGGGTCGACAACCGTATGGCCGTCGCCCAGGAAGAGATCTTCGGACCGGTCGTGGCCATCATCCCCCACGACGGGGAGGACGACGCAGTGCGCATCGCCAACGACTCGCCCTACGGGCTGCACGGGGCAGTGTTCTCGGGCGACCGCAGCCGGGCGGAGCGGGTGGCGCGCCAGATGCGGACGGGGCAGGTTGATGTGTGCGGGGCCGGCGGCTTCAACCCGTACGCGCCGTTCGGCGGGTTCAAGCAGTCGGGGTGGGGGAGGGAGCTGGGCCGATGGGGCCTGGAGCAGTTCCTGGAGGTGAAGTCGCTGCAGCTCCCCTGAGGGAGGCGGTCCGCACCATCCGCCCGGCGGGGCCGGTCGATCTTCGCCTCACCCTGGGGTTGCTCCAGCGCGGCCGGAGTGACCCGACCATGCTCGCGCTCGGGGCGCGCGAGGTGTGGCGTGCCACTCGTACGCCGGACGGACCGGTCACGACCCGCATTCGCGTCACTCCGCCGGCGGGGACCCTCACCCTTCGGGCATGGGGACCCGGTGCCGACTGGGCAGCTGAGACGTTCCCGATGTTGGTGGGCGCCGACGACCGCCTCGAGGAGTTCATCCCTCGGGACACCATTGTGAGGGACCTCCACCGCCGACTGCCCGGTCTTCGCGTGTGCCGCACGGGCACGGTCGTCGAGGCCCTCGTGCCATCGGTCCTCGAGCAGAAGGTCATCGGGATCGAGGCCAAGCGGTCGTACGCCCGACTCGTGCAGGCCTTGGGGGAGCCGGCGCCTGGGCCGGGGCGAGCCGCCGGCCTGCGGGTGCCACCGGCGCCCGAGCGACTGGCCCGCACGCCCAACCACGTCTTTCATCGCTGCGGTATCGAACGAAGGCGGGCGGACACCATCCGCATGGCCTGCTCATACGCCCACCGTCTGGAGGAGACGACGAGCCTGCCGCTGGCGGACGCCTACGCCCGCCTCACCGCCCTTCCCGGCATCGGCGTCTGGACGGCGGCCGAGGTGGCGCGGGTCGCCCTTGGCGATGCCGACGCGGTCAGCCTGAGCGACTACCACCTCCCCCACCAGGTCGCCTTCGCCCTGGCCGGGGAGGCGAGGGGGGACGACGCCCGGATGCTGGAGCTGCTCGCGCCCTACCGCGGCCACCGCGCACGGGTGATCCGCCTGATCGAGCTGGCCGGGCCGCGACCCCCGAGGTACGGGGCCCACCTTCCGTTCCATCCCATCGACGCCCTCTGATGCCCGACGACCGCATACTCAAGGTGACGCGTGCGATCGCCATCGCCATCATCCCCATCCTCACCGCCGCCTTTGTCATCCTGTTCCTGTTTCCCGGTGGGACCACCGAGCTGTGGGCGTGGACGATCGAGTCCCGGATGATGGCAATGCTCATGGGGGGCGGCTACCTGGCCGGGGCCTACTACTTCTTCCGGGTCGCCACCGGCCGCCAGTGGCACCGCATCGGGGTGGGCATCCCCGCCATCACCCTGTTCGCCACCCTGCTCGGGGTCACGACGTTCGTCCACTGGGACGCCTTCAACCACGACCATGTCTCGTTCTGGGCCTGGACGGCGCTCTATGTCACAACCCCAGTGCTCCTCCCATGGCTGTGGGTTCGCAACCGCCGGTTCGACCCGGCCGCGCCCGAGCCGGGCGAGCGCCCGCTGCCCACCGGCATCCGCGCCGTCATGGTGACCGTGGGCGCCCTTCAGCTGCTGCTGGCGTTGGCCCTGTTCTTCCGCCCGGGCCTGTTCCTAGAGGACTGGCTGTGGCCCCTGACCCCGCTCACCGCCCGCAGCCTCAGCGCCTTCGTGGGCTTTCCCGCCGTCGTCTACCTGGCCTTCGCCCTCGACCGCCGGCCCAGCTCGTTCCAGATCCCGATCGAGCTGGTGACGTTCGGGTTGGCCATGATCGGGATCGCCTCCATCCGAGCCGCCGACGAGTTCCGGGGACCGGACGCGACCCTGTGGGGATACCGGGTTGGCCTGGTCGTGACCCTGGCCCTGCTCGTGGCTCTGCGCGTCCTGGTGCTGAAGGACCGTCGTGCGCTCAGCGGCGCTTACCAGTCCCCGCCGCCGATGTCTCCGCCGAAGTCGCCGCCCCAGTCGCCGCCGCCCCAGTCGCCTCCGCCCCAGTCCCCCCCGCCCCAGTCGCCGCCGCCGGCGTCGTCAGCACCGCCGTCGACATAGACGTTCTGCTCCTGGTGGCCGCCCCAGCCGCCCCATCCCCCGAGCATCTGGCCCAGGAACAGACCGGTGAGCAGCCCTCCGCCGCCGCCGAACCAGCCGCCGCCGTAGAACGGGCTGCCGTAGCCCACGTAGGCCGGGCGACCCTCGTCGTCCAGGTCGACCGGCGGCTCGTCGTGGCGGCCGCGGCGGGTCAAGCTCTCCGGTGGGGGAGGTGGTTGGCGGCCGTCGATGATGGCCCGGGCCCGCGCCATGGCGTACTGGCCTTCGTTCACGACCCGTTCCACGCGGACGAGGTCGATGCGGGGATCGTTCTGTTCCAGCGCCGCCTGCGCCACTCGGTAGCGGGCCACGGCGGCCTCGTAGTCGTCCCGAGCCTCGGGGTGGAGCGCGATCTGGGGTTCGAGTTGCATGACGTCCTGCGCCAGTACCGACACCTCGGCCCGGAGCAGGCTCAGGTCCGCCTGCGCCTCCTCCCGCTCCTCCGTCCGCTCACGCCGTTGCCGGCCCCTCTGCCAGAGGTACAAACCGCCCCCGGCCACACCGAGCAGGAGCACGACCGGGAGCAGGCTGCCGCCGGCGTCGCTTCCGCGGTCGCCGCTCGACTCGCCCCCTCCGAACGTCCCGCTGTCACCCTCGCCCGAGCCGGAGCCGTTCTGCTCACCGGAGCGGGAACCGCCCTGCGCCGCTGCCACCCGGTCGACGAAGTCGGCCAAGACCGCCTCGATGCCCTCGTCACGGTGGGCCTGGAAGGCGGCAGTGGCGGCGGAGCCGGCCCGCCCGGGAGCGAGGTTCGTGCTGCCTGCCCGGAAGCTGTTGCCGGCCACCACCCCGTAGGTGCCGCTCAGGCGTACCTTCCGGGCGAGGGCCTCGACCACGGCGTTGGCGTCCCCACCCGCTTCCTCGATCGCGCCGGCGGGAAGCACGGCAAGAAACACGGGCGCGCCCCGGTCGGCAATCCGCTCTCGGAGGCGGTTGGCCGCCGCTCGGTCGACGTCGCCTGCCCGCTCGGGGTCGACGTAGACCGGCGACGACCGAAGGGCACTGGCCGCCCGGTCAAGCACGGGCTGGCCTGTCTGGGCGGACGCAGGGGTGACGGAGAGCAGCACGCCGAGGACGGCGAACGTGAGCACGACGGTCAGGCGGCGCACGCCCGGTTCCTACCCGCGCAGCCTTCGGCACAGTCGCCGATTTCATTCCCGTCAGCCGGTTTCACCGACCGGTTCGGGGGTATACGCGGAGCCCGGCTCAGCGCCCCGCCGGATTGGGGGGGCGGGACATCTGGGGAGGTCGAGACGGCCAGGTCAGTGGTGCTTCAGCGTTCTTCTGTCGCGCTCCTGCTTCTCCTTCTCCTCGGCGCCTGTGCCGAGGATCGCCCCATCCGACCGGCGGACATCGAGGCCGAGAGCGGCTTCCGGGTCGAGGCGGTGGTCAAGGACCTCGCCGCGCCGACCATGGTCGCCTTTGATGACCAGGGGCGGATGCTCATCGCCGAGTCCGGCTACCACGGCGGCGGCGACTCCCGGATCACTCGCATCGAATCCGACGGGCGCAAGACGGTCCTCGCCGACGGCGCCGACTTCGGCGAACAGGTGCCGGTGACCTCGGTCGCCTTCTTCGAGGGCAGGATCTACGCCGCCCACGCCGGCACCGTGTCCATCGTCGAGGAGGGAGGGACGATACGGCCGATCATCACCGACCTCCCCGGCCTGGGTGACCACCAGGCGAATCAGATCGTGTTCCAGGACGGGTTCCTCTACGTCGCCATCGGGACCGTCACCAACTCCGGCGTTGTCGGGCCGGACAACGCCGTGTTCGGGTGGCTGGGAGACCCGGCCCGGCGCAACGTGCACGAGGTCCCGTGCCGGGACATCGTCCTCACCGGAGAGGTCTTCGACTCGGAGAACCCGCTCGGCAACGACCCCGAGCGGGAGCGGACGAGCCCGTACGCTCCCTACGGCACCGAGCTTGCGGCAGGCACCCGCGTGCCGGGTAACCCCAAGTGCAACGGCGCCGTCCTCCGGGCCCGCCCCGACGGCTCCAACCTGGAGATGTACGTGTGGGGGCTGCGCAACCCCTACGGGCTGGAGGTCGGGCCCGACGGCGCGCTCTACGCGACCATGCACGGCTTCGACGCCCGAGGCTCCCGCCCCATCGAGGACGCCTGGGACTGCGTGTACCGGCTGGAGCAGGGAGCCTGGTACGGCTGGCCCGACTTCGCCTGCGACACCCCTGTCACCGACCAGCGCTTCCGGGTGCCCAACAAGCCCCAGCCGCAGTTCCTGATCGCCAACCACCCAACGGAGTCGTCCCCTCAGCCGCTGGCCCGCTTCAACCCCCACGAGGCCACCAACGGGTTCGCCTTCTCGCCCTCCGACCAGTGGGGCCCGCCGGCCACCACCATGTACATCGCCCTCTTCGGCGACTTCACCCCCGCCACCGGCACTGTCGACCGTCCCCGCGGGGTCAAGGTGGTGCGGCTGGACACGGCGAGCGGCCGGGTCGACGACTTCCTCATCAACGACACCCCCGGCCAGGCCTCGCGTCACAGCGGCGGCGGGCTCGAGCACCCCTCCGACGTCACGTTCGGGCCGGACGGTTTCATGTACGTGACCGACTGGGGCATCGCGCGGGTGAGCGAGGTGGGTCTCGTGCTCGAGGAGAACACGGGCGTGGTGTGGCGGGTCCGGCCGGGCAAGGCCGATCGCGGCTTCCCCGGCGGCATCAGCCTGCTCCTCGCCCTGGTCGGAACGCTCGTCCTGGCTGCCGCGACCGTCGTGGTCGGAGGTTTCGGTCCGGCCCGCTCCCGTCGCCCCGTCCAAGGTCTGCTGGCCGGAGCGGTGGCGGGGCTGGTGATGGGCGGCTTCACGATGTTCGTCGCCGCTCCCGCCCTCGACCTGCCGTGGCACGCGCCGCCCCGCGTCCTGGCCACTCTGGTGATGGGTCGCCGGGCGGTCGCCAACATCCTCGAGTTCGACCTCGGCCCGTTCCTGGCCGGGGTGGGCGTGCTCGTCGTGCTGACCGTCGCCCTGGGGGCCGTCTTCGCCGTGCTCCTCCGGACCGCAGCCAAGTGGCGCATCTGGTTGGCTGCCGTGCTCTTCGCCCTCACCGGCTGGGCGCTGCTCCAGTACTTCCTGCTGCCCCTGGTTCAGCCGCTCGTCACCGAGAAGGGCTTCACCCCCGAGTGGTACGCCCTCTCCTTCGGGGTCTACGGGATCGTGCTCGGCGCCCTCCTGGCGCTCTCGCCGGGCGAGGAGCCGGCGCCGGCAGCCGCTCCGGCCACCGGTCCGCAGCCGACGCCGCAGGCGCGGCCGACGCTTCGTGGACCCGAGCAACCGGCGCCGCCTTCGGCGGAAGGGCCGACGTCGGCGGAGCAGGAGTGGTTGGAGCGGATGCGCCAGCTCCGCGAGCAGCGGGGCGGTTGAGAGGCTGATTCCGTACGGGCCCCGGCGGCCGGAAGCTACTTCACGGTCGCGCTCAACCCGAGGGCCTCGGCGAAGGCCGCCGCCCAGTCGGCGTAGCCGAGGGCGGCGGGGTGGAACCCGTCCGAGGCGAACTTCCCTCTCCACGGCGGCCCGGTGTGGCGCCACACGTCCGCCACCCGCAGTCCGGCAGCCGGTGCTTCGGTCCGGATCAGCTCGTTGACGGCGAGAGCCCGCCTCGGGCGGAGGCCTTGCGGCAGGGTCGCGATCACGGCACCGGCCGGCAGTCGCTGGATCACCTGGCGGAGCTGGCTCACCAGCACGTCGGTGGGGGTGGGGACGAGGTCGTTGGCGCCGATGGCGCACGTCACCAGGTCCGACCGATGCTCCCGCGCCAGCTCCTGGAGCTTGGGCAGCTGCAGGGCGAGCACGTCGGCCGTCCGAGCTCCTGACTTCGAGAGGTTGAGCACGCGCCAGCGTGGCGTGCCCGGTTCCCGCCGTTCGTCGAGCATGGCTCGTAGCTGGCCCACGTAGCCCTGGATCGACGTCGCCGCTCCGATCCCCTGGGCTGTCGAGTCTCCCAGCACAACCCAGAGCGGACCCGGGGCGGCCAAGGCGAGCGCGTTGACCTCGTCCCACTCCTTTGCGTACCGCGCCACCTGGCGATGGACGCGCCGCACCCCGGGGAGCAGGGCCCGGGCAAGCGTTCCGACCCTCACCGTCACGACGCACGCTCCTCACCCACCAGAGGCACCGTAACGACGGTCAGCGGTCCGCTGCGCGCCGGGAATTCCGTTCTGGGCCGGGCGTTGGCAAAAGGGATGATCGACGTGCGGCCGGCTGACACGCGTTTCCACACCCGCCTCGGCTGGCTCGACTCGCGGCACTCCTTCAGCTTCTCCCGCCACTACGACCCGTCGAACACCCACCACGGCCTCCTGCTGGTGAGCAACGACGACGTGGTCCGGGCCGGCACCGGATTCTCCACCCACCCCCACCAGGACATGGAGATCGTCACGTGGGTGCTCGAGGGTGAGCTCGAGCACAAGGACTCCGAGGGCCACCGCGGGATCATCTACCCCGGCCTGGCCCAGCGGATGAGCGCCGGCACCGGCATCTGGCACTCGGAGATGAACCCCACGCCGGCGAGCACTGCGCCGGGCGGGGATGGGGACCCCGCCTCGGCGAGGAGCCGGGGTTGGGGCCCCGGCGGGGAAACAGGCATCGTTCATTTTGTGCAGATGTGGGTGCTGCCCGACACGCCTCGCGTCGACCCGGGCTACCAGCAGCTGGACATCAACGACGAGATGGACAAGGGCGGGCTGGTCCCCATCGCCTCGGGCAAGGGCCACGACGCCGCCATCTCCATCCGCCAGCGCGACGCAGTGTTGTGGGGTGGGCGGCTCAAGCGGCACGAAGCGGTTCGAGTGCCGGACGGCCGGCACGTCCACCTGTTCGTGGCCCGAGGTGCGGCCACCCTGGAAGGGGCCGGCGACCTGGCAACGGGCGACGCGGTCCGTATCACCGCCGCGGGCGAGCTCGCGCTGAGCGCCGGGCCCGACGGCGCCGAGGTCCTGATCTGGGAGACGGCATGACGACGATCTGGGTTGCTACCGAGAAGGGGCTGTACCGGGCCGACGACCCCGAGGTCGTCACCGAGGGCCGGGTGGCTGACGTCATTGCCACCGGCCATGGAGGATGGGTCGCCCTCGTCGACGGCGCCCTGCGAGGCGCCCTGCAAGGCGCCCGGCAAGGTGACGCCGGTCTGGATGTCGATCTGCCCGGCCCCGGCCCCACCTGTCTGCTCCAGGAGGACGGGTTCTTCCTCGTCGGCACCAGCGAGGCCCACCTCCTCCATGTCGCCGCTGACGGCTCACGTGTCGAACCCGTGGCCTCGTTCGAGAAGGCCGAGGGCCGGGATCGCTGGTACACCCCATGGGGAGGCCCGCCCGACACCAGATCCCTGTCCTGCGCCGAGGACGGCACCTTCTACGTGAACGTCCACGTGGGCGGAATCCTGCGTTCCGAGGACGGGACGGCCAGCTGGGCCCCGACCATCGACATCGACGCCGACGTCCACCAGGTCCTCACCTCCGGCGATCTCGTCCTGGCGGCGAACGCATATGGGCTGGCCATCAGCAGGGACCGCGGTCTCACCTGGGCCTTCGAGACCGAGGGACTGCACGCCGAGTACTCCCGAGCGGTGGCGATCGCCGGCGACTGGCTCCTCCTCTCGGCCTCGACTGGGCCCCGGGGCGAGCGCGCCGCCGTCTACCGGCGCCCGCTCGACGCCCCCTCAGGATCGCCCTTCGAGCGCTCCCGCACCGGGCTGCCCGAGTGGTTCGACGGCAACATCGATACCCGCTGCCTGGTCGCCCGCGGCGAGAGCGCCGTTCTCGGAACGGGCGACGGCACGCTCTACCGGTCGGACGACGCCGGCGCCTCCTGGGAGCTGCTGACCGCCGACCTGCCCCCCATCATCGCGCTCGCCCTCGCCTAGGACGACGTCCGGCGCTTGGCCGGGGCCGGGGTCCCGTCCCCGTCCAGTTCGGCAAACGCCGCCTTCAACCCACCCAGAGCTCCCAGGAGGGCGCTGGACTCCATAGGGAAGAACAGCTTCGTCGCCTGGCCGTTGGCCATGACCTGGAGCGTCTCCAGGTACTTGATGGCGAGCAGGTCGGACGACGGCCGCCCTTCGTGAATGGCGGTGTAGACGCGGCGGATGGCGTCGGCCTCGCCCTGGGCCACGGCGACCTGGCGGAACTGCTCGGCCTCGGCTGCCGTGCGGGTGGCCGCCGCCTCGCCCTCGGCGGAGAGCATGGCCGACTGCTTGTGGCCTTCGGCTTGGAGGATCGCCGACTGCTTCTCGCCCTCGGCCCGGGCGATGGCCGCCTCCCGCTCCCCGGAGGCGGTCGTGACGACCGCTCTCCTCGTCCGCTCCGCCTTCATCTGCTCGTGCATGGCGTGCATGACGTCCTGGGGCGGGTCGATCCGTTGGATCTCGACTCGCACCACGCGGGTGCCCCATTTGTCGGTCGCGTCGTCGAGGATCTCGCGGAGCTTCGTGTTGATGGTGTCGCGTGACGTCAGGGCCTCGTCCAGCTGCATGTCGCCGACGACGTTCCGCAGGTTGGTCTGAGCCAGCTTGGTGACGGCCAGGTAGAAGTCGACGACGTTGTAGACGAGGCGCTGGGGGTCGGTGGCCTCGTAGTAGACGACGGCGTCGACCGAGACGACCACGTTGTCCGACGTGATCACCTCCTGGGGTGGGATGTCCACCACCCGCTCCCGCATGTCCACCCGGACCATGCGGTCGACGAACGGGAGGATCAGGCGAAGGCCGGGCTCAGTGGTGGCGTGGTACTTCCCGAGCCGCTCGACGAGCCCCCGCTCGAAGGGACGGATGATCTTGACGCCGCTGACCACGACGGCGAACAGCACCGCGGCGATGGCGGCGAGGACGACGATGACCGCCATTCCTCATGCTCCTTGCTCAGGTCGTCCCCGACGGGGACGGCGGATCCTGCGGGACCTCTGATGGTTCTTCCAACGGGAGGACGACGAGGTGGGTTCCATCCACCCGGCTGACCAGCACGGTCGAGCCCGACCGGATCGGGATGCCCATCATGCTCTCCGCCCGCCACTCCTCCCGGTCCAGCCGGACCATGCCGGTTGCGCCGGGGAGGCCGGGGATGTCCCGGGTCACGAGCGCCTGGCGGCCCACCCACCTCGTCGCCCCGATGGCCTGGTGAGGGGTGTTGCGATCGAGCCGCCGCCCGAGGGGCCAGAGCACGGCCGACGCCCCGGCGGACATGACCACGAAGATGAACCACTCGAGGGCGACGGACAGCCCGGCGAAGGCGGCCAGGGCGGCGGCGAGGGCACCCACGCCGAAGGGCAGCAGGAAGAACGTCCCTGCTACGGCGATCTCGCCAACCGTGAGCGTCACCGCCGCAACCAGGAAGATCCAGCGCCAGGTATCGGGGGAACTGACGTCCATGGCTGGTCCGACCTCCGTGTCCAACGGTATCAACGAGGCCGGAGTTGTGGCCGTTCCCGCCGCCCGTGCCCCCGCGTCGCCGAACGGCGTGCCCCCTGCCTGGCCAAACGCCATGCCGCCTGTGTGCCGAACGGAGTTGCGGTTAGTCCCTGAGCTCGCTGGGTTGCACGGTGACCGGCTCCCGGCGCCCATTGCGGAACACGCCGATCTCCACCCGCTTGCCGATCCGGTCGCCGGTCATCAGCCGCTGGAGGTCGCCGACGTTGCCCACCGGCTCCCCGTCCACGTCGAGGATCAGATCCTCGGGACGGAGACCCGCCTCTGCCGCCGGGCTTCCGGCGACCACGGTGAGCACCTCGATGCCTCGCTCCCGTCCGGTGGCCCTCTCGGCCCTTGGTGGCAGGGGACGGGAGCCGCCGGCGATCCCGAGGTAGGCCCGGCGCACCCGACCCTCGCGCATGAGCGTGCCGATGATGCCGCGCGTGGTGGCGTTGATCGGGACGGCCAAGCCGAGTCCCTGTCCCACCCACGGACCGACCACGGCGGTGTTGATCCCCACCACCTCGCAGTCGCCGTTGGACAGAGCTCCCCCCGAGTTGCCGGGGTGGAGGGAGGCGTCGGTCTGGATGACGTTCTCGACCATACGCCCGCTCGTGCCGGTGGCGATGGACCTCCCAAGCGCGCTGACCACGCCGGCGCTCACTGACCCGGCGAAGCCGAGCGGGTTTCCGATGGCAACCACGAGCTGGCCGACGACCAGCCGGTCGGCGTTCCCGAGGGTGGCCGGTTCGAGGCCGCTCCCCGACACCCGGATCACGGCCAGGTCGGACAGCTGGTCGGTGCCGACGACCTGGAACTCCAACTCCCGACCGTCGCCGAAGGTCGCCACCCCCTCCCTGGCCCGCTCGACCACGTGGGCGGAGGTCAGCAGGTAACCGTCGGGGGTGATGACGACGCCCGACCCGGCACCTTGGGGCCGACGGCCCCCCGGGACCCGTCCCATGACCCGAAGCGAGGCGACCGACGGCAGGAGCCGACGGGCCACGGTCGTGACCACGCGCGAGTACGCGTCAAGGGGGCTCTCGCCGCTGGGCGCGGACCCATTCGCTTCCAACGGCGAGACCCCGAGCTGTGCATCGGCCATCAGGCCGACCCTTCTTCGACCGTGGCCCCGAACGTAACGCTCAGGCTCAGCTCCTCCACCCCCCGGACGATCCCGAGGGTCAGCGACTCGTCCTCGCCCAGGCCGTCGAGCACCTCGTGCAGCTGGTGCACGCCGCGGCCGTCCACCTGCCGCCCGTTGGCCTCGACGATGAGGTCGCCCCGGCGGACTCCAGCCCGGGCCGCAGGGCTGCCCTCCTGCACCTCCCGGACCAACAGGCCCTCCCGCTCCGGCAGTCCGACCGACCGCCGCAGGTGGCGGGCGGCGCGGCCCGGCAGCAGGCCCACCCCGAGCGTGCGGCGGGTGGGTGACTCGCCCCTGGACAGCGCGTCCACCCGGTCCTTGAGCTCGGCGTTGGCCGGGATGGCGGCGTAGAACCCCTCGCCCAACCGGTGGGTGTTGATGCCGAGGAACCGGCCTTCGGCGTCGACGATGGGACCACCGGAAGAGCCGGACACCATCGGCGCGGTGTGCTCGACGCTGCCCCGCACGAGCCGCCCCCGCGGTCCCTGAAACGAGCGGCTGACGGCCGAGACCTGGCCCAGGGTCACCCGCAGGCCCATGCCGCCGGGCTTGGCCAGGGCCACCACCACCGTGCCGACGGCGGGACCGACGCTCTCGGGCTCCCAGGCGATCGCCGGCGACCCGTCCGTCTCGACGCGGATCACGGCCAGGTCGCCGTCGGCGTCGATGCCGGCCAGGTGCCCCGTCTCCCGGCGGTCGTCGCCGAACACGACCGTCACCTCCTCGCCCCGCACGTTGTGAGCGTTGGTCAGCACCAGTCCTTCGCCCACGATCACCCCCGAGCCCGGTCCCCGGCCGGGGCCGATGCCCACGACCGACCCACCGACCACCTCGGCCACGCCCGCCACCGTGGCCTGCAACTCCTCCAACACTCCGGCCACTGTCTCCTCCTACTAACTTGCTAGTTGCAAGTGACTATCGCGCAACCCAGCGAGTTCGGCAAGATGGTGACCGTGCCTGACCGTTCCCCCCTCGACGAGGCCGTCAGCCGGGTCGGCGACCGGTGGGCCCTGCTCCTCGTCCACGCCCTCCTGGCCGGCCCTCGCCGGTTCAACGAGCTCCAGGAGGACCTGCCTGGCATCGCCCCCAACGTCCTCACCCAGCGGCTTCGCCACCTCGAACGCGAGGGCGTCTTGCGGGCCGTGCCCTATTCGGAACGACCCGTCCGCATGGTCTACGAGCTCACCGCCTCCGGCCAGGAGCTCGCCGGCGCCCTGCGCCTGCTCGCCCAGTGGGGGGCGGCGCGATCGGAGGACGCCGAGCCTCTCCGCCACGCCACCTGCGGCTCCGCCCTCGAGGCCCGTTGGTGGTGCCCCACCTGCGACCGGGTGGTGGACGACGCCGAGACTCCCGCCGGCGCCGACGAGGTCCGCTTCCTCTAGCTGCCCCTCGGCCTCGCCCTCGCCGTTTTCCGGCGCCGAACCCACTTCCGGCGTCCAAACCACCGATTCCGGGGGGTTCGATGCCTCAGAACGTCTGGTGGGCCAGCTCGAGGTGGTGGGCGGACCACCCCCGCAGGCTTGTCAGCCGCTCGGGCGACAGCACCTCGCAGGCCCAGCCCCAGTGGATGGACACCCAGTCCCCTACCGCCACGTCAGTGGCGAATCCCAGCCCGTCCAGCGACCGGAGCACGCGTTCCGGCTGCGGCTCACCCAGGGCGAGCTTTCCGTCCCGCTCCACCAGCGGTTGCCGGGAGACCATCAAGGCCGCGTCCTCCACTGCCGACACCTGCCCCCAGCTGATCCGGCAGCTGTCCATAGCCGCCATCCCGATCGTTTCCCGCTCAAGGTGGCGGTAGACGTCGACGACATGAAACAGGTGGAACGGTTTCGCTCCCTGGGGCGGCTTGCGCAGGATCTGGTCCCGCAGCTTGATCGGCAACTGGCGTCCGAAGCGTTCCTCGATCGTTTTGTACAGGTCACCCGCTTCCACCCCAGCCAGCAGCTCGTTGCCGATCCAGTAGGCCTCCACCACCCGGTGGTCGAACGGGTCGGCAATCCCCGCTCCGGCGGCGATCGAGCGCAGGTAAGGGAGGGCACCGGTGAACTTCGTCAACATCGGAGTCAGGCGGGGGTCCGCCTGCCCGGTGGCGGCGTGCTCTAGCAGAAGTTCGTTCTCATTGCCTCCGCAGTACCCGAGATGATTTGGCATGAAGGCGTAGCGGATGAACAGGAGAAGCCCTGAGTTGCTGACAACTCTCTGGCCGGCCGGTCCCATGCCGTCCGGTCTACCACCGGCACGTTCCTACGCCACCCGTTTGACCGTTTCCGAGGAAGCTGTGGCGCGATCAGCCTCATTGCGCGATCCTGTTTGGCCTCATTTGCTCAGCCGAGGACCCCGACCGGTGGGAGAGCGTCATGAGTGGCCTGATCGCCGCCAGCAGTATCTACACACGCCCGGAGGTCCTCGGCTCCGCGGCCTTGATCATTGGGTCGGTTATCGTGGCTCTTCGCATGACTCGCCCTGGGCGAACTCGTAAATTCAACTTCCGTTCGGGTGGGAGGGTCCCCGCCACCAGCGCCGGCGGCGGTGGGCAGGAAAGTCCCTTCCACGTCGACAAGGCCGACGGCGCCGGCCGTCAGGTCACGTTCTCGGACGTGGCCGGCCTCGACGACGCCATCGCCGAGCTGAAGGACGTCACCGAGTACCTCTCCAGCCCCCAGCGCTTCCAGAACCTGGGCGCCCAGCTCCCGAGAGGCATCCTCCTCTATGGCCTCCCCGGCTGCGGCAAGACGCTGCTCGCCCGGGCCCTCGCCGGCGAGACCGGGGTGCCTTTCTACTTCGTCTCGGCGACCAGCTTCGTGGAGAAGTTCGTCGGCCTCGGGGCGGCCCGGGTGCGCCAGCTGTTCGAGGCGGCCAAGCGGGATGCCCCGTGCATCGTCTTCATCGATGAGCTCGACGCCATCGGCCGGCACCGCAACGCCGACCAGTCGGGCGACCGGGAGTTCGACCACACCCTCAACCAGCTCCTGGTCGAGCTGGACGGCTTCCTGGGCGCATCGGGCGTGCTGATCCTCGGGGCCACCAACCGCCCCGAGCTGATCGACCCTGCTCTGCTGCGGCCGGGCCGGTTCGACCGCCGCATCCGCATCGACCGTCCGGACAGGGAGGCGAGGGGGAAGATCCTGCGCCTCCACGCCATGCACCGGCCCATCTCCCGCCGGGTGGACTGGGACGACGTCGCCGCCAACACCGCCGGTCTCACCCCCGCCGAGCTGGCGAGCATCGTCAACGAGGCCTGCCTCCTGGCCGCCCGCCGCCACCGCGACCGCGTCGGCCCGGACGACGTCGAGGAGGCGATGCACCGGGTGATGTCGGGTACCCGCAGCGCTCGCCTTATGACCGACGATGAGAAGCAGGTCATCTCGGTCCACGAGGCCGGTCACGCGTTGCTCTCACTCCTCCTCCGGGGAGTCAACCCGCCACCGCGCGTGTCGATCGTCACCCGGGCCAACGCCTTCGGACGCTCGCCGTGGTCGTCCGCCGACGACAAGGACGTGGTGACCAAGCGCGAGCTGATGGCCCAGCTGATCGTGCTCCTGGGCGGGCGGGCGGCGGAGATGAACCTGTTCGGCCAGCCCAGCACCCGCTCCGAGGACGACCTCGAGCACGCCGCCGCCCTGGCCAAGCGCATGGTCGAGAAGCTGGCCATGACCGGGCGCTTCGAGCTGGCCGCCGAGGAGCCCAGGGGCAGCAAGGGTGGTCAGGACGACAGCAGCGGCAGCAAGGAGGTCCGGGAGCTGATGGTCCGGGCCGAGCAGGCTGCCCGTACGATTTTGCGAGACAACGAGCGCGACCTCACCCGCGTCGCCCAAGAGCTGTTCGAGCGGGAGACGGTGGCGGCCAACGAGCTGCACGACCTCATCCGCGGCTCTCGGGGTTCGGTCGAGGAGCAGCCGGCCCCCACGCTCGGCGCCTAACTAACCGCCCGGGAAGGCCCGGCGGGCGCCCAAATTTCGAACCCGCTCGACTCTTTCCACAGGCCGGCTAGTCGATACCCTCATCGGGAGTGGGCAAGCCCGATGCTGACGCCGCCGAGGGCGACCTCCGGTTCGAGGCCCGGATGGCGGAGACGCTCACGAGCATAGGCACCGCGCTGGTGTCCGAACTCGACCTGGACAAGGTCGTCCAGCTGGTGACCGATGCCGCCACCGACCTCATCGAGGCCGATTTCGGGGCCTTCTTCTACAACGTTCATGGCGAGGCGGGGGAGTCCTACCTCCTCTACACCCTGTCCGGCGCGCCGCCCGACGCGTTCACCGAGTTCCCGATGCCCCGGAACACGCCGATCTTCGAACCCACGTTCCGGGGCGAGGCGATCATCCGGCTCGCCGACGTGACCGCCGACCCCCGGTACGGGCAGAACCCGCCCTACCACGGCATGCCTCCAGGCCACCTGCCGGTTCGCAGCTACCTGGCCGTCCCTGTCATCTCCCGCAGCGGGGAGGTGATCGGCGGGCTGTTCTTCGGCCATCCCCAGCCCGGCGTCTTCACCGCCCAGCACGAGCACCTGGTCCACAACATCTCGGCCCACGCCGCCATCGCCATCGACAATGCACGCCTCTTCCAGACCGCGCAGCGGGAGCGAGAGTCGGCGCAGCGGCTCGCCAGCCGGCTCGCCCACCTCCAGTCCGTGAGCGCCCGGCTCGCCGGCGCCAAGGACGTGGAGGACGTGGGGGACGTGATCGTGGCGGCGGCTCAACCCGCTCTCCAGTTCGCCCGCGCCGCCCTGTACGTCCTCGAGCCGGACGGAGAGACACTGGCCCTGATCCGCTCGTCCGGCCTCGACCAGCGAGCCCTGAGCCGCTGGGCGCGGCTCTCACGCCATGACGCTATCCCCGTGAGCGACGCCCTCCGCAACCGGCGGCCCATCCTGATCCGCGACGCCCGCCAGTGGCTCGGCCGGTACCCGCAGGTGGGCAGGGAGGGCGGGCACAGCCGGGCCCTCGCCGTCATCCCCCTGGCCTTGGGAGACCAGGTCTTCGGCGTCGCGGCCTTCGGCTGGGACGAGGACCGGCGGTTCGACTACGAGGACCGTCAGTTCCTCGCCGCCCTCCGCGACCAGTGCTCGCAGGCCCTCGAGCGAGCGCGCCTGTACGAGCTGGAACGGGAGACGGCCCGCACGCTCCAACTCAGCCTCCTGCCGCCTCGCACGCCCCAGATCCCCGGCATGGAGGTCGCCGCCCTGCACCGGGCGGGCGATCGCGCGGTCGCAGTCGGCGGTGACTTCTACGACGTGTTCCCTCTCGGGCCCAATCGGTGGGGTCTGGCCATGGGAGACGTCTGCGGACGCGGCGCCCGCGCTGCATCCCGCACCGCCCTCGTGCGCTACACCCTCCGGGCGGTCGCCGCCGCCGGCGACCGTCCGACCGACGCTCGCCGGAGCGTCAACGCCGCCTTGCTGGCCGAGCCCGAGGCCGACGACCGCTTCTGCGCCGCCCTGTTCGCCCACGTCGAGATCGACCGCTGCGGAGCCTGGGTGACGATGGCGTGCGCCGGCCATCCCCGTCCCCTGGTGGTGCGGCGGGCGGGCTGGGTGGACGTTCGAGGCCAACCCGGGACCCTGCTCGGCCTGCTCGACGAGTTGGAGATCAGCGAGGACCGGGTGGGGCTGGGGCCGGGCGACGCCCTCGTCTTCTTCACAGACGGGATCTCCGAGACCCGCAACGCCGATGGCGACCAGTTCGCGGAGGAAGCGCTTCCCGACGTCCTGCTCGCCAGCACGGACGCGTCCGCCGAGGAGCTGGTCGAGCGGGTCCAGCACGCGGCAGTTGCGTTCTCCGGCGGGAGCCTGGGGGACGACGCCGCCCTGGTCGTCGTCCGCGTTCCCCTGGAGGCGGCGAGCGATCCCGACGGCCGGCTGGACGCAGCCTTGGGTCCGGAGGCGGGCCGCGTCCCCGCCTACCCCCTTCCCCACGGCGGCCACACCGAGCGCCTGAAGCCGCCGCGCGAGGCCCGTATCCAGCTTCCGCCTCACCCCACGAGCGCCCGTCGGGCTCGTCAGTTCCTCTCCGGCGTCCTCAAGACCTGGCGGATGCCGGAGCTGGACCAGGGCGACGCCGAGCTGCTGCTCAGTGAGCTGGCGACGAACGCCATCCTCCATGCTCGTTCCGACTTCACGGTCCTCGTCCGCTACGACGGCCGCCACCTGCGGGTCGAGGTCGGAGACGGCTCCCGGGCCGAGCCGCGCCTCCAACTGGCCGACGTCAGCGACGGGCCTGGCGGCCGAGGGCTCGTACTGATCGAGCACGTCTCCGCCCGGTGGGGCATCCTGCCCACGGCCAGAGGCAAGCGGGTCTGGTTCGAGGTTCCCGGTCCCGAGCAGCCGTAACGGGCCGCTGAGCCCGGGCGCAGCGGCGGTCTGGCGTATGTCCGTTCTCAGCCAGCCGCGCCTAGTCTCGTCGTGCCGTGGAAACCTCCTCGATCGCGCCGCGGAAGCACCCGCCCGCCGACGCCTTCATGCGCCGGCTCCTCCGGGTCGATCGACCATCGGCGTCGGGAAAGTCGGCCGAAAGTGTCTTCGGTGCGTCGATCGCCGTGTCGACCGTCCGTTGCCTGCTCACCTACGTGGTCCTGCCGCTCCTGAAGCCTGTCGTCGACCTCAGCGGGGGAGTCGGACCCGTGCTGGGCCTGCTCTTGGGCGCGGTTTCCGGCGTGGCCATCGTCGCTTCCATGCGGCGCTTCTGGGCTGCGTCCCACCGCTGGCGCTGGGCCTACACGGCGGTGGGGGGAGGCATCCTCGTCCTCCTCGTCGTCCAAGCCGTCGCTGACGTCGTGTCGCTCGTTTGATGTCCTCCGCCGGCGAACGTGCCGCTGACGGTTCCTCTCCCGTTCGCCGGGGGCCGGCTCGGTGGCTCTGGTTCCTCGGAGGCCTGCTCGCCGTGGGCCTGGGCAGCCTGGGCGTGATCGTCCCCGGGTTGCCGACGACGGTGTTCTTCATCGTCGCCGCCGCGTGCTTCGCTCGCTCCAATCCGCGCTTGGAGCAGTGGGTCCTCAACCTCCCGCGGATCGGGCGGATGGTGCGCGACTACCGGGCCGGGCTGGGCATGCCCCGCCGGGCCAAGGTGCTGGCCGTCACGATGATCGTCGCCGTCGCCGGCGCCAGTGCGGTGTTCGCCATCGAGAACCGGCTGATCGGCGGGGGAGTGGTCGCGCTCGGCCTGATCGGAGCGGCCTACGTCCTCTTCCGCGTGCCGACGCGGGAGCGGGTGCTGGCCCAGGGAGCGGGCCCCAGGTAGGAGGAACACGTTCGGTCCCGGCGTCGGCCCTGACTCCGGCCCGCGGCTCACACGGGGTGACCAGGGTCGAGATCGCGCACCTGCTGGAAGGTGAGGAACGTGAGAGGCGGACCGGCAGCCGTCGCCTCGAGAACGTCGAGCACGTAAGCGACGTGGTCCCCGACATCGATCCGATCGGTAACCCGTCCGAGCAGTCGGGTCGGGCAGTCCACCAGCAGCGGGGTGCCGCCCGGCCCACGCTCCCAGCGGCACCCTGAGAACTTGTCCACGTCGTCGCCGGTCTCGGTAGCGAAGAGCTCGGCCAGCGAGCGTTGGCGTGGGCTGGGGAAGTGGACCGCCATGGTCCCCGCCCCTTCGGCGACGCGGCAGGTGTGGTTGAGCTTGGAGAGGCAGACGGCGTACCGGCGGGGCTCGATCGAACACTGCGTGCTGAAGCCCACCAGGCAGCCCGCTCGCTGGTCCAGGGCCGCCACCGTGACGATGACCATCGGATAGTCGATCGCTGCGGTGAGGCTCGCAAATCCCATCGCTCAGCGGCTCACTCGGAGGCCCTGTCCTCCCGGCGATGGCCCAGGCTGAGCTCCATGAGCTTGCTGCGATCGATGGCGTCCGCCGACGCCACGGCCACACGGCAGGGGGTCACCGCTCGGAGCGTCGCCGTGCGGAGACCGCCCTCGAGGATGGCCCGCTCGCCGAGGATCGCTCCCGGGCCGACCTCCACGACCTGGTTGCCATCGACCTCCACCCCCAGCACGCCGTCGAGGAGCAGGTACAGCTCCTGCCCCGGCTGCCCCTGCTCGACGAGCGTCGCACCCGCCTCGAGACCACGGATCGTGGGCTTGGCGCCTTGACGCATGATCGTGAGGGACAGTGCCCGCTCGAGAGCCGTCTCGACTTGCGTCACGACAGCCGGCGAGTCCTCATCCCCCCAAGGCGAGTGCTTTCCGAACGCATGGTGGTACCAGTCCTTGAACTCGACGAGACCCGACTTGAGCGAGAGCCGCCCTGCCGCGTCATAGACCCAGTGCCGAGGAACGCTGCTCGCACCCGTGAGTCCGTGCTCGGCCGACCCGTCGGCGTGGAGGGTGAGGCTAAGCGTGGTCCACACCAGCGGGGACGTCAGTTGGACGAAGGGCGGACGAGCCACCGTACGCGGCGCCGGGAGGGGAGCGCGCCCGCCTGCCGTCTGCTGGAAGCGAACCCACCCGTCACCGATCTCCGGCTCGTGCCGGATCTCGGGGAGCGCGACCGCCTGCAAGCTCAGCGTCGGCCCGAGGCTCACGCGGGTGAGGCCCATGAGTCCCCCGCCGGACTGTCCGTGTCCGACGATGCGGCCGTTCTCGACGTCGATCCAGCCCCGGAGCTCGTTGGCGAAGCGAAACCGTCCCGCTCGCTGCAGCGCCTCGAGCTCATCGGCGCTGGCGACGACATCGGGAGGCGGGTCGTCGTAGTGGGTGATCCGGAGCCCGAAGGGGATCTTGGGGAGCCCCCGGACCGCCTCAGAAGGAAGCCATGAGACCGACAGGACCGAGGACTGGTAGCGGCTGGCATCGGGTGCGGTCATGGTTGGCGCGTACCGCTTCTTGGCCGGCGGCAAACGGCGAGCGGCCCAGAAGTGGCCTAGCGCACGTGCAGCTCGATGACGTCCCCGTCTTCGACCGGATGATCGCGACCGACCTGGCGTCCTTCGAACTGGTCGCGCCAGAGCCGGGCGAACCGGAGTCCTTCGGCCAGCTCCTTGTGAATGAGCCAGGCCACGTCGCCCACGGTCTGCCCCCGGCGAACGGTGAACGGCCGGCCGAGGTCGGCCTGCCCGCCGGGCGGCTTGGTGTACACCCGCACCACACCCAGCCGCTCGAAAAGGAACGGCCCGAGGCGATCGAGGTTGGCTCCGGTCAGCGCTGAGAGCGCCAGCGAGGGGTACCGGCAGCCGGCCAGCTCTTCGAACACGGCCAGCTCGTCGTCGAAGTCCGTCAGCAGGTCGCACTTGGCCGCCACCAGCAGGGTCGACAGCCGAAGGGCGAAGGCGTCCTCGGACTCCTCCGCTGGCCACTGGCCGGTCAACACGATCCGCTTCTCGGCCAGCACCTCGTGCACCTCGGTCACGCTGTCGACGCAAGCCGGATCGCTGAGATCGACGATCAGGAGGCAGGCGTCGGCCGACCGCAACGCGCCAGCCAACCAGGGGAACGGATGCTCACGGCAGACAGGCGGGAGGTCGACGAGCTGGAAGGCCACGTCTTCGTAGGCGAGCATCCCCGGCTGCGGGAACTGGGTGGTGAACGGGTAGGGCCCGGTGGCTGCGTGCGAGCCGGTGAGGCGGGCGTGAAGGGACGACTTCCCGGAGTTCGGCGGCCCGACCAGCGCCACCTGGGCCGCCCCCTCCGGTCGCACCGAGGTGGGTAGGGCCGTCCGGGCCCCGCCCTTCTTCGGCCCCGCCAGCTCGTCGGTGAGCTCCTTGATCCGAGTCTTGATGTCGGCCTGGAGGTGCTCGGTGCCCTTGTGCTTGGGGACCGTGCGGAGCATTTCCCGCAGGAAGCGAAGCCGGTCCTCCGGGTTTCGCGCCCGTCGGAACTCGGCCTCGGCCGCCTTGTATTCCGGGGACAGGTTCGCCGGCATCGGTTGGTACGACCGTACGCCGCCTACCCTCGCTGCATCATGGTCTCGTTCGGCCTCGTACTGGACGTAGACGTGCCGTTTCCCGAGCTGCTCGCTCGGGCGCGAACCGGAGAAGCGCTCGGCTTCGAGACGATCTACGTCCCTGACCACTCCCGTCCCTGGCGGCACGAGCCTCTGCCCGGTGGCCTCTGGTACGACGGTTGGACCGCTCTCGCCGCTCTTGCCAC